>NZ_JBFTMK010000021.1:0-18402 GCF_056396965.1 Pseudomonas sp. 05N434 | reverse complement strand
AGCTATACCAGCACCAGCAGTACCGCCACCAACAGCGCCCGTAGCCAGCAATTCCAGAAAGAACTGCTCGCCAAACTCGACAACAACAGCGACGGTGCGGTGGATCAGGATGAGCTCAAGAGCGCCCTGTCGCAGAAAAACGACGATGGTCTGCTGGTCAGCCTGAGCAAGAACTTCAGCGATCTGGACAGCGACAAAAGCGGCAGCCTGAGCAGCGAAGAGATGGCCGCGATGGCCCCTCCGACGCCACCGCCGCACGATCAGGCACCGAACACCGAGCTGGCCGATGCGCTGATCAGCGCTTTGGACAAAGACGGCGACGGCGCCATCAACAGCGATGAGCTGAGCAATGGCCTGACCAGTGCCGGCAGCACGGCCGACAGCTCGAAAATCTTCTCGGCCCTGGACAAGAATGAAGACGGCACCGTCAGCCAGGACGAACTCGCCGCCAGCCTGACCCCGCCGCCACCGCCACCTCAGCAGATGTCCAGCGAAGAGCTGTTCAGCCAACTCGATACCGACAGCGATGGCAGTGTCACGGCCACGGAACTGAGCAGCGCGTTGCAGGCGAGCGACAGCACTTCATCGACCGCCACCGACACCAGCGCCGCGTTGCTCAAAGTACTCGATAGCGACAGCAGCGGTGGCGTCAGCAACGATGAACTGAAAGCCGTCCTGCAAGCCGGCCGCGAGCAGAACTCCGACAGCTCCACCCATCAGTTCAACGTGACCGAAGCCCTGAACAAAATGATCGCCAACCTGAGCAAGCAGTATTCGCTCGACAACGTGGCGACCGTAGGCAAACACCTGAACGTGGCGACCTGAGTCAAAAAACTTCGCGGCCCTAAGACCCAACAAAAAACTTAGGGCCGGCGATCTTCAACCCGAGCCTGGCTCTTGCTCCAATCGGTCAACAGGCTGTAAGCCACTGCCAACAACGTCGGGCCGATGAACAGGCCGATAAACCCGAACGCAATCAACCCGCCAAACACCCCGAGCAGCACAATCACCAACGGCAAATTCCCGCCCCGGCTGATCAGGTACGGCTTAAGCACGTTGTCGACCCCGCTGATAATGAACGTGCCCCAGATCCCGAGGAACACCGCCATTCCGTACTCACCCTTCCAGGCCAGCCACGCCGTGGCCGGAATCCACACCAACGGCGGCCCCATCGGAATCAGGCTCAGCAAGAACGTCACGATCCCCAGCACCAGCGCCCCAGGCACGCCGGCAATCAGGAAGCCGATCAACGCCAGCACCGCCTGCGCCGCCGCTGTGCCGATCACCCCGTTGACCACCCGTTGCACGGTGCCCGCCACCAGTTCGATGTAATACCCGGCGCGGTCGCCAATCAGCCGCTCCAGCAACCCATGGACAAACACCGCCAAACGCGGCCCGTCCCGGTAGAAAAAGAACACAAACACGATACTCAGCGTCAACTCGAGGATCCCGCCGCCRATCTGCGCACTGCGTGCCAGCAACCAGTTACCAACCTGACCCAGATAGGGCTTGATCGCCAGCATCATCGCCGCACCTTGCTGATCGATGCTGTTCCAGATCCCCACCAGCCGCTCGCCGACCAAAGGAATACCGCCAACCCAGGCCGGCGCTTCAGGCAGACCATCGACCTGCACATCCTTGATGAACGCCGTGGCATCGCGCACGTGATCCGCCAGGTTGAACCCCAGCCACACCAGCGGCACCGCCACCAGCAGCATCCAGCCAAGCGTCAGTAACAGCGCCGCCAGGGATTCACGACCATTGAGCCAACGGGTCAACAGACGCATCAACGGCCAACTGGCAAACGCCAGCACCGCCCCCCAGAACAGCGCCGACCAGAACGGCGCCATTACCCATAAACTCGCGCCAAACAGCACCAGCAGCAGGATCTGCACCAACAGCCGATCGTTATTGACCATGTAAGATCCCGAAAAAAGTCAGTCCGCAAAGAATTGGCGAATGCGCAGAACGCATTCGCCAAATGAAGCTTATCGCAACAGTTCGAAGTGCAGGCCAGAGCCTTCGACGCTGCCGGTTTCCATCCGCGCCGTGCGCACGCCCTGGCCGATCAACGCCTGGCGCCAGGCTTCGGCACTGGGCCCGGAAACGCTGACTCGCAGTGTGGTGTCCAGGTTCAGACCTCGGGAAATCAAACGCAGCCAGGTGTCGTCAGGGTCGCCGTCGAGTTTGGGGAAATCGAGTTTCCCGGTGCTTTTGAGCTGGCGCAGCAACGTCGCGGACGTCGGCAGCAAATCACCCAACGGCGCCGAGGCATCGAACTGTTCGACGTGCAGATAAGCCCTGCGATTACCGCGAGTGATGCTGTAAAGCGCCACCAGGGTGTTTTCTTGGGGGGCCGCCAGACGCAGCAGCAAATAAGCCTGCTGATTATCGGCGCCATAGAGCTTGGCGTTACCGAAGACTTCATTGGCCCACAGGCTGCTTTCCCCACAATCCCGGGCCTGACACCAGAACAACAGCTCGGCGCCCTGCTTTTGCAAGGCTTCGCGGGCGGCGGTGAAGGCATCGGTGGAGGAATGCTCCGGTGGCAATTCGTAGGTGACCGAGGTGGTTTGACCGCGAGCGGTGACCTGGCCGTCGAAACGCAATTGGCCGCTGATCTTGCGGATCGAACCCAGCGGGTAAATCCGCTCGAGTTCTACCGTCGGGCGATAGTCGACGATCTGCGCATCGGTTATGCGCGGCACGATAGGCAGGTCCTGACTGCCAGGAATGTCAGCGGCCAATAACCAGGGACTGAAACTGCACAGCGCCAGCAGAGTGAGTGAACGCATGGATAGGTTCATCGGATCAACATGGCCTGGGCACCCTTGATGACACTGGCATCATCGATGCGCTCCGGCACCCGCAAACCACGCTGCACCGCAGGGCGTGCTTCCATGGCGGCCAGCCAGCGTTGCAAGGCAGGCAAGCCGTCCACCGAGACACCGGACCAGTCATGGCCACGGACCCACGGAAAGGTCGCGATATCGGCGATGCTGTACTCGCCCGCCAGGAATTCCACGGTTTGCAGACGCGTGTCTAGCACTTCATACAAGCGTCGGGTTTCATGTTGATAGCGATCGATGGCGCCCTGGAGCTTTTCCGGGAAGTAGCGGAAAAATACGTTGGCCTGGCCCTGCATCGGGCCGATGCCGCCCATCTGGAACATCAGCCACTGCAACACCACCGAGCGCCCTTTCGGATCCTGGGGCAGCAGTTTGCCGGTCATCTCGGCGAGGTAAATCAGAATCGCGCCGGACTCGAACACGGCGAAATCGCCATTGGCGCGGTCGACAATCGCCGGAATCCGGCCATTGGGGTTGATCTTGAGGAACTCCTCGGACTTCTGTTCCTTTTTGTCGAAACTCAAGGCATGCACCGTGTAGGGCAGGCCGAGTTCCTCGAGCACGATAGAGACCTTGTGGCCATTCGGGGTCGCTGCGGTGTACAGATCTATCATGGTTGTCTCCCATTTCAACCCGCCCAGCCTCGACAGTTGCCCGACGCAAGTCAAGGAACGGCGAAGAACCGATTGAAACAGTCTGCGACAAGACCGGCACCGGGTTCGTCATTGAGGTGCAAGTGATGGCCGCCAGGCAACTGTTCATGGCTAAAGGGTAGACGTTCCAGCAACTCGGGATGTTTGGCGAGCATGCCGTCAGCCGCGACCACCAGGTGTGCAGGACAACTGACGCGCTGGACGAAAGCCATCGCCTGCTCAGTGGTCAGACGCAGCGGCGACGGTAGCGTCAGGCGGTTGTCGGTGCGCCAGGTATAACCGCCCGGCACCGGCATCAAGCCGCGCTGGGCCAGCAGTTCGGCGGCTTCGCGACTGACCGCCACCAAGCCTTTCATGCGCGCTTCGATGGCCCGGTCGAGGGTGTTGTAGACCGGTTTGCGTTTTTCCCGCAGATCCAGCTGCGCCTGCAGGGCCATGCCCATGCGTTCGGCGGCGTTTTCGCCTTTGTCTGTAGGAGGAATGATGCCGTCGATCAACGCCAGGTGAGTCACCCGCTCCGGCAACGCCCCGGCCAGCACCAGCGAGACGATCGCCCCCAGGGAATGCCCCAGCAGCGCAAAACGTTTCCATCCCAACTGCTCGGCCACTTGCAGCACGTCGTGGGCATAGTCCCACAGCGCGTAACCGGCGCCGTTCGGCCGATGCCCCGAGTGACCGTGCCCGGCCATGTCCAGCGCGATGATGCGCAAGCCTTTGAGCTTCGGCGCCAACCGGGCAAAGCTGTTGGCGTTGTCCAGCCAGCCATGCAAGGCAATCACCGGCAAACCGTCCTCGGGACCGAACAGGTGCGCCGCCAACTCGATATGCGGCAGGCTCAGGCGAACTTCTTCAACAACGCTGCTCATGCGCAATCCTGTTGGCGGCGACTGTCCCAGCGACTGAACAGGCTCTTCAGCAGCGTGGCCGTGTCTTGTGGACGTTCGAGGGGAAACATGTGGCCACCGGGCAGGGTCAAGGACTCGCCCAGCGGCATGCGCCCGACGGATCGGGCGTGATGACGCATCACCACGCGGCTCTTGTGCCCGCGAACTACTGCCAGCGGCACTTTCAACTGTCGCGCGCGGCCAGGGCTGGTGTGCGGTACGCCGCGGTAGATGCTGATTTCCGTGGCCGGGTCGAAACGCAGGCGCAGCTTGTCGCCGACCTTTTGCAAACCATGTTGAAGATAGGCTTCGAAGCATTCCGGGTCGAAGCCACGAAACAGGGTTTTACCGGCGAAATACAGGCGGGCCGCTTCCAGATCGGCGAACTCTTCCCGTCGTCCCAACGTGCGACCGGCCGGGGTCAGGCGATCGATGAAACCGAAGCGTTTGGCGGCACGGATCACCCATTGATCGGTGCGGGTCAGCACCGGTGAATCGAGCATGACCACGCCGCGATACAACTCAGGGCAACGCAACGCGGCGTGAAGGTGCAGCACGCCGCCGAAAGAGTGGCCGACGCCCCAGACCGGCTCCGGCTGCTGCTGGAGGTGATGAATCAGCTCATCCACCAGATTGCTCCAGTTGTCGTCCGCCGGAAAACGCGGGTCATGGGCGTGCTGCTCCAGATGCGCCACCTGGTACTCGGGCGCCAGCGCCGCGAACAACTTGCTGTAGGTCCCCGAAGGAAAGCCATTGGCGTGGGCGAAAAATATCTGTTGCGACATACCGGCAGATCCATGTGCGAAAAACAGACGTTGATTGTCCGTAAGACCGTGTCCTACAGCAATGACCATAACTGCCAGGAATGGTGGTAGGAGATGTCGCTAAGATCAAAAGATCGCAGCCTTCGGGGCACGATCTTTTGATCTTGCAGCTTCAACGCGCCGGCGGTTTCTCCCCCAACGGCACCACCGCCATGGTCAGGCGCGACACACAACTGGCCTTGCCCTCATCACTGGTCAAGCGAATATCCCAGACATGGGTGGTGCGCCCGATGTGAATCGCCTTGGCCACCGCCGTCACCCGCCCGCTGCGCAGACCGCGCAAATGGTTGGCGTTGATTTCCAGGCCCACGCAATAAAACTTGCTGGCGTCGATGCACAGGAAACTGGCCATCGAGCCAACGGTTTCGGCCAGCACCACCGAAGCGCCGCCGTGCAGCAAGCCATAAGGCTGGTGCGTACGGTGGTCGATGACCATGCTCGCGGTCAGGGACTCGTCATCGAAGGCTTCAAAGCGAATATCCAGCACTTCGCCGATGGTGTTTTTCTGGATAGCGTTCAACTGCTCGATGTTGGGAGTGGTGCGCCACAGAGTCATCGTTGCGTTCCTTTGTTGGTGTTGTTCGTGACTCAATCCTGCCACAGCACCGCCTCGCTGCGCGCGCTCCATTCTTCGAAGCGCGCACCGTAAACCGCTTCGATCATGTTGCGCTTGATCTTCAGGGTCGGTGTCAGGAAGCCGTTTTCCACCGCCCAACTGTCCTTGACCACCACCAGCCGATGCAAGCGTTTATGCCGGTCGAGGACGCCGTTGACCTCCTCCAGCAGTTGTTCCAGGCTTGAATGCAAACCCGCCCTCGCCGTCCCGCTGGCGTCCTGCTGACCGACCGCCGACAACACGCACAATCCCAGTGGCGCGCTCAAGCCATCGCCGACCACGCACACTTGTTCGATCCGCGAATGCACCGCCAGACGATTCTCGATCGGCGCCGGGGCCACGTATTTGCCTTTGCTGGTCTTGAAGATTTCCTTCAGGCGCCCGGTCAGGCGCAGGTTGCCCTCGGCGTCTTCCTCGCCCTTGTCACCGGTGCGCAGGAAGCCGTCCTCGGTGAGGGATTCGGCGGTTTTCAAAGGCTCCTTGAAATAGCCGAGCATGGTCGCGCCGCTGCGCACCAGCACTTCACCTGATGGCTCAACCCGTACTTCGACTTCCGGGCATGGCTTGCCGATCCAGCCGGGGTTGTTTTRGCCGGGCAGGCCGATGTGGGAGTAACCGCAACTTTCGGTCATGCCGTACACCTCCAGCACGTCCAGCCCCAGTTTTCGATACCAGTTCAACAAGGTCTGCGGCACTGGCGCCGCGCCGGACAAGGCGATGCGCAAAGCGTCCAGCCCCAGCCCGGCGAGGACTTTGTGCCCTACCCGTTTGCCGATGAAAGGCAGGCCGAGCAGGAAGTCGAGGCGTTTTGCCGGGATCTTGCCGTACACGCCCATCTGGAATTTGGTCCAGATGCGTGGCACGCCGAACAGCGCGGTCGGTCGGGCACGCTGCAAATCGGTGAGGAAGGTGTCGAGGCTCTCGGCGAAAAACACCGTTTGCCCGGTGTAGATCGCTGCCAGCTCGACGAACATCCGCTCGGCGACATGGCACAGCGGCAGGTAGGACAGCAGGCGATCCGACTCATTCAGGCTAAACAACCGGGTGCCATGGGTGGTGGCAAATCCCAGCGTGCCGAAACTGTGCATCACGCCTTTGGGCTGGCCCGTGGTGCCAGAGGTGTAAATGATGGTCGCCAGTTGATCGGCGGCGGGTTTGGGGTCGTCCTGAATCGGTGAGCTGCGTTGCAGGTCGGCCCAGCTGAAATTGAAAGTGCCCACCGGGCACAGCGGCAGGCTGATGGTCGGCAGCTCAGGCCTAATCCCGACGGACATGCCCGGCCAGTCATCCAGCTTGCCGATGAACGCCAGTGCAGCTTCAGAATGATCAAGCACCTGGGCAACGGATTCGGCGGTCAGATTGGGGTACAGCGGCACCGAGACATGCCCGGCCATCCAGATCGCCAGGTCGGCGATGATCCAGTGGGCACAGTTTTTCGAGATCAATGCGATGTGGCTGCCTTGCGGCAATTCGCGAGCCCGCAGCCAGTGGGCGGCACAGCGCGCCTGATGACCGACGTCGGCCCAGGTCAGCGTCTCGACCTGGCCACCCCCTGTCGGCTGAACCAGAAAGCGCTGGCGCGGATGACGGGCTTCGCGCTCGTAGAAGACGTCCAGTGGCAAACGAAAAGCAGCAGACATGCGACTTGCTCCCATATTTCTGGTCTGGAGCAAGCGTAGTCAACCAAGCAAGTGCTTGGTTGACTATTTCACACAAAAATCAGCAACGACACCGGTCCAGTGGGAGCCGGTTACGGGGTTTTGATGCCGTTGAGCTTCATCGCCCCGACCAGCAGTTCATCGCCCTCAAGCTCCGCCAGTCCGGCGGTGCCGACCCGCTCCGGGTCTTGCACGTGACCATGCTGCAAATAGCCCAGCAGGTTACCGACCAGCGGGTTGTGGCTGACCAGCAGTGCGTGATCCACGGAAACCAACTGCTCCGCCACTGCTTGCGGATTATTGTCGGGCGTCAGCCATTCGACGGTGCGAATCTCCGGTGCAAAACCCAGCTCCTTACGCACCAGCATTGCGGTCTCCTGCGCTCGCAGGTAAGGGCTGGCATAAATGGCAGTCAGGTGTTTGCCCTTCAATTTGGCCGCGATGCGCTTCACCTCTTTGCGCCCCTTATCGGTCAGGGCCCGCTCGGAGTCCGGACGGGTACCGTGAGGTTCGGCTTCACCATGACGCAATACCCAGAGTTTCATAGTTTCGGTTCCTCATCTCGGGCCGGATGCGGCGCCGGCGCCACAACGTGCGGGGCTTCACCTTCCGGTGTACGCGGCGCTGGCCAGTCGGCGAACGGCCAGGGCTTCTGGTCGCTGTGAAAGCTGCCGAAACGACCGATCTGCGCCAGAAACTGGCTCAGGCTGTCGCCGAAATTCATCAGGCTGGCGCTCGGTGCGCCATATATCAAACGATAGATCAGCTGCACCAGCACCACTGCGCCGAGGATCAATTGCGCCACTTGCCAGACCAGCACGTAGACAATCATCCACAGCACCCGCAGCAGGATGGATTCGTACTTGCCTTCTTCTACTTTCGGATCGTTCATGTCTGTCTCGCTCCCTGCTCGTATCGGTTAAGTGCTTAGAAACCACTGGGGGAAATAAAGTCCACGTCGGTTTTCGGTTCGCCACGCATCAACAACCCGATCACCTGATCAAGCGTGCGCCCTTCGAACAGAATCGCGTGCAATCCGGCGACCAGCGGCATATATACACCTACTTCCTGAGCCTTGGCCTTGAGCACCTTGAGGGTATTCACGCCTTCGGCCACTTCGCCCAGACGCGTCACCGCGTCCTCCAGGCTCAAGCCCTGGCCGAGGGCAAACCCGACCTGATAATTGCGGCTTTTCGGCGATGAGCAGGTGACGATCAAATCGCCGACGCCCGCCAGCCCCAGGAACGTCATCGGGTTGGCACCCTGACTGACCGCGAAGCGGGTCATTTCCGCCAGTGCCCGGGTAATCAGCATGCTCTTGGTGTTTTCGCCCATGCCCAACGCCACCGCCATGCCGGCGATGATGGCGTAAACGTTTTTCAGCGCCCCGCCCAGCTCCACGCCAAAGCGGTCGGCGCTGGCGTATACGCGAAAGGTCCGGCCATGCAGCGCGGCCTGGACCTGCTGGCAAAGGTCTTCGTCTTCGCTGGCAACCACCGTGGCGGTCAGCGCGTGCTCGGCGATTTCACGGGCCAGGTTCGGTCCCGACAGCACGCCGATGCGCGCTTGCGGGGCGATGTCTTCAAGAATCTGGCTCATCAGCTTGAACGTATGGGCTTCGATGCCTTTGGTCAGGCTCACCAGCATTTTGCCGCTCAAAAGCTGAGCGTAAGGCGCCAGCACCGAGCGCAGCGCGCTGGAGGGCAACGCGACGAAGCACAGGTCGCAGGCTTCCAGCGTGGCTTGCAGGTCTGTGACTGCCTCCACCGCCGGAAGAATCTTGATGCCTTTGAGGTAACGCGGGTTCTCGCGATTGACCCGAATGGCCTCGGCCTGCTCGGGGTCACGCATCCACAGCCGCACCTGATGCCCGTTCTCGGCCAGCAGATTAGCCACGGCGGTACCAAAACTTCCGCCTCCCAGGACCGCAATYGGGCGCTGTTCAGTCATATGCAATCCGTTAATCCATACCAGTGGCGATRSCCGCATTATACGGAGCGGCCCAGTCGCGGCCAGCCCCGACATCAATTACCGGCACTTGTAGGAAGAAGACCAAGAAAACCGAGGAAAATGCCCACAACGTGACTGGAAAAGTCATTGCGCTCGGTTAACATGCGCGCCAATTAATCGCTATCAAGGCCGTGCCGTGTCTTTTGGCTCTCCCTCTCCTCGCTCGCCACTGGTGCTGGCGCTGATGTTCAGCTCGCCATTGCTGGCCGACGACCTGTTCCTGGACAACGGTCCGTTGCCGCAAGTGCTCACCGCGACGCGCCTGAAGCAGTCGCCGGCGGCCGTGCCGGGCAGCATGACGGTGATCGACAGCGAACTGATCAACGCCAGCGGTGCGCGGGACATCAGCGAGTTGCTGCGGCTGGTGCCGGGGATGATGGTCGGCAATATCAGCGGCAACCAGGCAGCGGTGAACTACCACGGCACCAACGCCAGCGAAGCGCGGCGCATGCAAGTGCTGATCGACGGCCGCTCGGTGTACCGCGCGGGCCTGGCCACGGTGGACTGGAGTGATATTCCGGTGGCCATGGAAGACATCGAGCGCATCGAGGTTTTCCGTGGCCCGAACACCGTCAGCTACGGCGCCAACGCGCTGATGGCGGTGGTCAATATCATCACCCGCAAACCGGCCGACAGCCACGGCACGCGGCTGAAAATCACCCGAGGCCAACGCGGCATCAACGATTTCTACGCCAGCCAGGGTATGGGCTGGGACAGCGGCGACTTGCGCCTGTCGCTGTCCGGCCAACAAGACGATGGGTTCGACTCGGACCGCACCGGCGCCGATTATCGCGACAACCGTCGTTTGAATCGCTTCAGCCTCGCCGTCAGCCAGACGCTCAATGAGAATCAGAGCATCGATTGGCAACTGAACGCCAAGGACGGGACCAACCAGCGGCCCTATACCTACAGCCCGGTGTTCTCAGGGATTACCGCCGCTGGGAACAATTCCGACGTCATCGCCAAGGACTACGCCGGCTCGCTGCGCTGGAACCTGGACATCAACCCTGATCACAGCCTTTATATTCAAGGCTCGGCGCAACACTGGGATCGTCAGCAGACTTGGCGTGCCTGCGATGCCGAGATCTCGTTCAGCCCGGAGCTGACCCAACTTTGGCACCTCAATCCCAATTACACCGAACGCCTGGCGCGCAACATCGCTCGTTTCACCGGCGCGCCCCCCGGTACAGCGGCAGAACAAGACCTGGCCAATCAGGTTCTGGCGCAATGGCGAAACGGCGCGAACAAAACGCTGTGCGGCGACATCGACCAGAGTGCCCGAGAGTCGCGCTACGACCTCGAACTGCAAGACACCCTCAGCCTGTCCGACACGCTGCGGCTGGTCAGCGGCATGAACTATCGTTACGACCGGGCCGATTCCGAGACCTACTTCAATGGCACGCTCGACGACACCACCTGGCGGGCGTTCGGCCAACTCGAGTGGCGCGCCACCGAGCACTGGTTGCTGCAAGGCGGGGCGATGTTCGAAGACACGCAATTGACCGGCAGTTCACTGACCCCGCGACTGGCGGTCAACTATCTGATCAACCCGCGCCACGGTTTGCGCGCGGTGTATTCGGAAGCCGTCCGCTCGCCGGACATGTTCGAGAACAGCGTCAACTGGAGTTACCAGGTGACCAACCTGCAACCCAGTGCCTATGGCCAGACCAGCGCCCGCTATTTCGTCAGGACCCGTGGCCCGGGTGACCTCGAACAGGAACGCATGCGTTCCCGGGAATTGGGCTACAACGGCTACTTCACAGACTGGGGGCTGACGGTCGATGTGAAGCTGTTCTACGACGAAATCAACGGCATGATCAGCGAACCGCTGCGCAACAATCAGTACATTGCCAGCAACTCGAACAGCTCACGATTCTCAGGGACGGAAACCCAACTGGACTGGCGCGTCAGCAGCACCGATCGTCTGCGCCTGACGTACGCCTATGTCGATGCCGAGGCGAGCAACCCGCTGGATGCACAACAAACGGCGCGCAACAGCGGCTCCGCCGGTTGGCTGCGCAACTGGGGCCAGGGCTGGAACAGCGCGCTCTTCTACTATGGCGCCGACGCCCTCAACGGTTACCGCTTCGAACGGGTCGACACCCGCCTCGCCAAACGCATCGGCTTGGGCAAGGCCAATCTGGAGCTGGCCGGGATCCTCCAGCAACGCCTCGACAATCAGCCCACCACTTTCGTCGATAACAACTACGACGAACGCCGGGTGCTCTACTTCAGCGCGGAGCTGGAGTTTTAAGATGCCGTATTGCCTGCCACGGAAGACGCCAACCCTTGGCCGCCTGCTGGCCGGGCTGTGCCTGGTGTTTGCCGGGCTGCTGTGCAATCTGCCGGCCCGGGCCGCCGACATTCTGCTGACCGGCGCCGACGACAGCCCTGGCGTGCAGTCTTTCGTCCAGGCCCTGAGCGAGTTGCGCCCCACCGACAGCGTGCGTTTCCAGCCGGTCGCCAGCTTGCCGGCACCCGGCCAACTGCCCGCAGGTACCCGCCTGATTCTGCTCGACTTGCAAAGCCTCGACTGGCGCCTGCAAGACGCCCAAGGCCCGGCAACGCTGGTGCTGCGCATCAGCCGCCTGCAAGCCCACCAACGCTTTGGCGATGTTTCGCCACCGCACCTGAGCCTGCTCTGGAGCGATCCGCCGCTGGATCGACAATTGCGCCTGACCCGACTCGTCCTGCCCGAGGCTCGACGTGTCGGCGTGCTTTTCGACAGCCACAGCGAATTCCTGCTGAAGGAACTGCATCAGGCAGCCCTGCCCCTGGGCCTTGAAGTGGTCACCGAGCGTTGGGACAACACCAATGACAGTCGCCCGTTGCAGGCCCTGCTGAAAAACAGCGATGTGCTGCTGGGCCTGGATGATCCTGATCTGTACAACCCCAAAACCGTGAAAAACCTGCTGCTCAGCAGCTACGCACGGCAGCTGCCGCTGATCGGTCCCAATGCCGCGTTCGTCAGGGCGGGCAGCCTCGCCAGCACCTACAGCGACCAGAGCGATTGGCTGAAGATTCTCGACGAACTGCTCGACCGCCCCTCCAGCACCTGGCCGCGCACCCTTTATCCGCAGCAGTTCAAGGTCTTGAGCAACCCGCAAGTGGCTCGTTCATTAAGCATTGAACCGATGAATGAAGCCTCTGTCGCAACACAGCTGGCCGAAGGAGAACATCGCCCATGACCTTCCATAGCGGTTGGGACATCAATACCCGTACCCAGATCATCAGCCTCGGCCCGGCGCTACTGCTGACGTTGCTGCTGATCAGTTTTTTCACCTTCGTGCGAATCCAGGACCTGCGCCAGGAACTCAACCACACCGGTCAACTGATCGCCAACCAACTGGCGCCGGCCACCGAATACGGGGTGATCTCGGGTAATAACGACGTGCTCGAGAGTTTGCTCAAAGCCACCCTGGCCACGCCCAATGTGCGTTTTCTGGAGGTTCAGGACCGCACCAACCGGGTTCTGGTGTACGTCGAACAACCGTCGGAAACCCACAATCGTTCGCACCAGGTCGAAGTGTTCCAGGCACCGGTGCGGCTGCAACGCATCGCGCTCAACAATGACTTCTTCCAGAACAGCCGCACCGCCCCCACGAAGCCGGGAGAAGATTACCTGGGCCGGGTGATCGTCGGTCTGTCCAATGACGCCTTCAACCAGCGCCAGCAGGAAATCCTGTTCAAGGCCGGGATCCTTGCCCTGTTCGCCCTGCTGTTTACCTTTCTGCTGGCTCGGCGTCTGGCCAGCAGCCTGTCGCAACCGATCCACGACATCGGCAATGCGGTCAAGGCGATCCAGAAAGGCGACTACAAAACGCCCCTGCCGATTGTCGATGACACCGAACTGGGCGCCCTGTCACAACACATCAACAACCTTGCCCAGGGCCTTGAACAAGCCAGCCGCGAACAGCATCAGGCCATGGCGCAATTGATCCAGACCCGCGAGGAAGCGGAAAAGGCCAACAACGCCAAATCCGATTTCCTGGCGATGATGAGCCATGAGCTGCGCACGCCGATGAATGGCGTGCTGGGCATGCTGCAACTGCTGGAAACCACCGCGATGACCGAGGAACAGATCGAGTACGCCGCGCTGGCTTCTGAATCGACTGAACACCTGCTCAAAGTGATCAACGACATTCTCGACTTCTCGCGCATCGAACGCTCGGAACTGGAGCTGGAGCACATTGCATTCAACCTCGCGGACCTGATCACCAGTTGCGCCCAGTCGTTCCAGCACAGCGCAGTGCAACGTGGGCTTGACCTGCAACTGCAGATCCCCGAGGACATGCGCGCCCTGCAGGTTCAGGGCGACCCGACGCGGATCCGGCAGATCCTGGTCAACCTGGTCGGCAATGCGCTGAAATTCACCGAACGGGGCCGCGTCACGATCGAACCGCAGTGGCAGTCGCTGGATCACGAATTGCTGTGGTTCACCTGCACCGTGCGCGACAGCGGGATTGGCATCCCGGCCGAAAGCCTGGAATTGATGTTCAACGCGTTCCAGCAGGCCGACAGTACTATTTCAAGACGTTACGGTGGCACCGGGCTGGGGCTGCCGATTGCCCGCACTCTGGCAGAACGAATGGGCGGCACCTTGCGTGCTCAAAGCGAAGAAGGCGTCGGCTCGGTGTTCACCCTGGAAATTCCATTGGCGCTGTATAAGCAGTCGTTGCCGGTGCTGACGCCGCGAGTACATACCGGCAATGGCCACGGCGAAGGTCGCAATGTGTTGCTGGTGGAAGACAACCCGGTCAACCGCACCGTCATTGAAGCAATGTTGCGCAGCCTGGGCTTTACTGTCAGCGTCGTCACCGATGGTGCACAAGCGGTGCGCAGCGCCGAGAGCCTGATTTTCGAAGCGATTCTGATGGATTGCCGACTGCCGGTCATTGACGGCTACGAGGCCACCCGACAGATTCGCCAACTGCCCGGCTGCGCTGACGTGCCGATCATTGCCCTGACGGCCAACGCCTTGCAGGGCGATCGTGAAGCCTGTTTGTCCGCGGGAATGAACGATTACCTGGCCAAGCCCTTTAAACGCACTGATCTGCAGCAAATTCTGCAGCGTTGGGTGCAGTAGTGCAGGCCTTTCGACGATCTGCGACTGGCGTGAAAGACGAAAGTGCGGCAGTCTTAGGCACCCGAACAGGCCCTAAAAGGGGCTTGAATAATAATTTCAGTGCACAAGTGTACATTCATGTCCTTGGTACTGTGACTTTCACTACAACGCAATAGTCTATGAGTAGGCTGCTGACTCGAGGCATGAACGCTTCGATCGGCCGGGAAGATTCGCCCCCCTGCCGCATGGACTATTGAGGAGCTCGCATGACCAAACAAAACGCCTTTACCCGGGAAGACCTGCTGCGCTGCAGTCGTGGTGAGCTGTTCGGCCCGGGTAACGCGCAACTGCCCGCCCCGAACATGCTGATGGTCGATCGCATCACCCTGATCTCCGAAGAGGGTGGCAAGTACGGCAAAGGTGAATTGGTCGCCGAGCTGGATATCACTCCAGACCTGTGGTTCTTCGCCTGCCACTTCGAAGGTGATCCGGTGATGCCGGGCTGCCTGGGCCTCGATGCCATGTGGCAACTGGTCGGTTTCTTCCTCGGCTGGCAAGGCCTGCCGGGCCGCGGTCGCGCCCTGGGTTCGGGCGAAGTGAAATTCTTTGGCCAGGTACTGCCGACCGCCAAGAAAGTCACCTATAACATCCATATCAAACGCGTCCTCAAAGGCAAACTGAACATGGCCATCGCCGATGGTTCCGTGACTGTCGACGGCCGCGAAATCTATACCGCCGAAGGCCTTCGGGTCGGCGTTTTCACCTCCACTGACAACTTCTAAGGGTTATCCGCATGCGCCGCGTCGTTATCACTGGTCTGGGCATCGTTTCGTGCCTGGGCAATGACAAAGAGACCGTCTCCGCTAACCTGCGTGCAAGCCGCCCTGGCATCCGGTTCAACCCGGAATATGCCGAAATGGGTCTGCGTAGCCAGGTTTCCGGCTCCATTGACCTTCCCCTCGAAGAGCTGATCGATCGCAAGATCTATCGCTTCGTCGGCCACGCGGCGGCTTACGCCTACCTGGCCATGAAAGATGCCATCGCAGACTCCGGCCTGACCGAAGAGCAAGTTTCCAACCCGCGTACCGGCCTGATCGCCGGTTCCGGTGGCGCCTCCACGCTGAACCAGATGGAAGCGCTGGACATCCTGCGCGAGAAAGGCGTCAAGCGCGTCGGCCCATACCGCGTAACGCGGACCATGAGCAGCACTGTTTCCGCTTGCCTGGCCACCCCGTTCAAGATCAAGGGCCTGAACTACTCCATCGCTTCTGCCTGCGCCACCAGTGCTCACTGCATCGGTACCGCCATGGAACAGATCCAGATGGGCAAGCAGGACATCGTATTCGCCGGCGGCGGTGAAGAAGAGCACTGGAGCCAGTCGTTCCTGTTCGACGCCATGGGCGCCCTGTCCAGCCAGTACAACGAAACTCCGGAAAAAGCTTCCCGTGCCTACGACGCCAAGCGTGACGGTTTCGTCATCGCCGGCGGTGGCGGCATGGTCGTGGTCGAAGAGCTGGAACACGCTCTGGCCCGCGGCGCGAAGATCTACGCGGAAATCGTTGGCTACGGCGCGACCTCCGACGGCTACGACATGGTCGCCCCAAGCGGCGAAGGCGCCATCCGCTGCATGCAGATGGCCATGTCCACCGTTGACGCACCGATCGACTACCTGAACACCCACGGCACCTCGACTCCGGTCGGCGACGTGATGGAAATGAAAGGTGTGCGTGAAGTGTTCGGCGACAACGCTCCGGCCATCAGCTCCACCAAGAGCCTGTCGGGTCACTCCCTGGGCGCCGCCGGCGTTCACGAAGCGATCTACTGCATGCTGATGATGGAAGGCAACTTCATGGCGGGTTCCGCCAACATCGACGAACTGGACCCGGAAGTGGCAGACATGCCAATCCTGACCAAGACTCGCGAAGACGCCACCATCAACACCGTGATGAGCAACAGCTTCGGCTTCGGTGGCACCAACGCCACGCTGGTACTGAAGCGCTGGCAGGGTAAGTAATACCCCGCCTACGCCACACATAAAAACGCCCCGACTGGTTCGGGGCGTTTTTTTTGGCCAGGTTTTATCTACGGCCAGACAGCCCTTTAAACATGAAACATTTGTCATGGAACTCAACAGCCTGCGACTGAATGTCGCGTATTTCGCGGGCTGCAGCACTTTCTCCGTTTTTGAAAAAGTCCGTTACCGATTTCAGTCGTTTACTTAGCCAGCTAACAAAACTTATAACAAAGGCCTGCACACGCCTTGCTGCAGATAACAGAGATTGGAGCTAGCAGATGACTGTAAAAGTAACTGAACGCGACGATTCACATATGTCCCATGAAGGCATCGCCGCCGGTATCCGCATCTGGGATGTACATCAACAAGACCTGCTGGTCGGGATGTTCCATTCCGAGACCGAAGCCCACCAATACAAGGCCGAACTGGAATCACTGGAGCAGCAACGCGAAGCGCGTTCTGCATAACCACCGCATTGAAAATGACAAACCCCGCCATGAGCGGGGTTTGTCGTTGTTGCAGCTGCTAACGGCTTACCACATCAGATCGTCAGGAATCTGATAGGCCGCGTACGGATCGTCTTCGGTGCTGACTTCTTCTGTCTTCACATTCAGCTGCACGATGCGCTGTGGGTCGCGCTCCTGAATCTTCAGGGCCGCTTCACGAGGGATCACTTCATAACCGCCAGCGTGATGCACGATCGCCAGGGAACCGCTGCTGAGCTTGTTGCGCATCAGGGTGTTGACGGAGATACGCTTGACCTTTTTGTCGTCGACGAAGTTGTAGTAGTCCTCGGTGTTCAGCTTGGGCAGGCGCGAGACTTCGATCAATTGCTTGACCTGGGCGGCTCGGGCCTTCTGCTCGGCCTTCTCCTGCTGCTGACGGTTGAGCTCCTGATCGCGCTTGACCTTCTCGGCCATGGCTTCCTGAGCCGCACGCTGCTGGGAGTCATCGAGTTCGATCTGGCCTTTGTGGGCCAGACGCTGTTGTTTCTGTTTTTCTTTGCCGACCTGTTTGGCCTGCTTTTGGTTGACCAGCCCTGCTTTGAGCAACTGGTCGCGAAGGGAAAGGCTCATGGTGCTTACTCACTTAGGCAACAGCTCAGCCGCAGCTGGGCAAATTCTTTTCCTGACGTTTGGCTTCGCCCCACAAGGCGTCCAACTCTTCGAGGGTGCAATCTTCTATGGGACGGTGGGTGTCGCGCAATGCCTGTTCGATAAATCGGAAGCGTCTTTCAAATTTTGTGTTCGCACCACGCAGTGCGGTTTCCGGATCGACCTTGAGGTGACGCGCCAGATTGACCACGGAAAACAGCAGGTCGCCGACTTCATCGGCAATCGCCGCCGAGTCATTGTCGSCCATGGCTTCAAGCACTTCATCGAGCTCTTCGCGAACCTTGTCGAGCACCGGCAAGGCGTCCGGCCAATCGAACCCGACCTGCCCTGCGCGCTTCTGCAGTTTTGCCGAACGGGACAACGCCGGCAGTGCCGCGGGTACGTCATCGAGCAAGGACAACTGCTCCGGCGCCGAAGACTTCTCGGCGCGTTCTTCGGCCTTGATCTCTTCCCAGCGTTGCTTGACCTGCTCTTCATTCAGACGCGGGACGTCCAGCGGCGCGTACAGATCCCCGGTGGGAAATACGTGAGGATGACGGCGGATCAACTTGCGCGTGATGCTGTCGACCACGCCAGCGAATTCGAAGCGCCCTTCTTCCCGAGCCAGTTGGCTGTAATAAACCACCTGGAACAACAAGTCGCCCAACTCACCCTGCAAGTGATCGAAATCGCCGCGTTCAATAGCATCGGCAACTTCGTAGGCTTCTTCCAGGG
>NZ_JBFTMK010000020.1:0-34716 GCF_056396965.1 Pseudomonas sp. 05N434 | reverse complement strand
GCATTGCCGATTTTTGTGAGTGCTGCGCACTCAAGCGGGAGCAAGCTCCCTCGCCACAGGTCTCTCTGACTCAATACTTCCTTAAGTGAACGGCATTGCGTTTCTACAGGGGCTTGTTGGGAATCCCGTACTTGCGCAACCGATGGGCAATCGCGGTGTGGGAGGTTTGCAGGCGGCTGGCCAGTTGGCGGGTCGAGGGGTAGCTGACGTAGAGCTTTTCCAGCAGGTCCTTCTCGAACGCTTCCATGGCCTGTTCGAGGCTGTCGACCTCAATGTCGCTCTGGCGCGCCACAGAGGTGCCGGCGATGTCGAGGTCGCCGATGTCCACCAGGCTGCTTTCGCAAATCGCCGCGGCGCGGAAGATCACGTTCTGCAATTGCCGTACGTTGCCTGGCCAGCGATTGCCCAGCAGCGCCGGGTAAGTGCCGGGGGCCAGGCGACAGACCGGGCGCTGGATCTGCGCGCAGGCCTGCTGCATGAAGTAACGCGCCAGCAGCAAAATGTCCTGGCCGCGCTCGCGCAGGGGCGGGACTTCGACATTCAGCACGTTGAGGCGATAGAACAGGTCTTCGCGGAAAGTGCCTTCGCTGACCATTTTTTCCAGGTCGCGATGGGTCGCGCTGAGGATCCGCACGTTGACCTTCACTTCGCGATCGCCGCCAACCCGACGGAAGCTGCCGTCGTTGAGAAAGCGCAGCAGTTTCGCCTGCAAATACGGCGACATTTCACCGATCTCGTCGAGAAATACCGTGCCCTGGTTGGCCAGTTCCATCAGCCCCGGCTTGCCGCCCCGTTGCGCCCCGGTGAAAGCGCCGGGGGCGTAGCCGAACAGTTCGCTTTCGGCGAGGTTTTCCGGCAATGCCGCGCAGTTCAAGGCCAGGAACGGCGAACTGTGGCGGGCGCTGATGGCGTGGCAGGCGCGGGCCACCAGTTCTTTGCCGGTGCCGGTTTCACCCTGGATCAGCAACGGTGCATCGAGGGCTGCGACGCGCTGGGCGCGGGCCTTGAGCGTACGAATCGCCGGGGATTCGCCGAGCAGCGCATCGAAACCTTCAGCGTGATCGTGGTGCAGCGCCGAGAGGCGTTCACCGATGCGGTTCGGTTGATACAGGGTCAGCAGGGCGCCGGCGTCGGTGATCGGCGTGGCATCCAGCAGCAGGGTTTGACCGTTGACGGTGATCTCGCGCAGCGGCAGGCGGAAGCCGTTTTCCAGCAATGTGTCGAGCAGCACCGGGTCGGCAAACAGCTCGCTGATGCTTTCACCCGCCGGTTCGCGACCGTACAGGGCAATCAGTGCCGGGTTGGCCAGCAGCACCTTGCCGGCGCTGTCCAGGGCCAGCACCGGGTCGGTCATGGCGGCGAGTAGCGCATCGAGCTGCAAGTGACGGCGTTGGCCGGGAAGGATGTCGACCACCGTCACCGCTTGTACACCACGCACGTTGAACAGCGCATCGCGCAGCTCTTCGAGCACGGCCGGGCTCAAGGTCGGGGCGTCGATGTAGACGTTGGGCGGCACCATTTCCACCGCATCCAGATTGAGATTGCGCCCACCGAGCAGAGCCAGGACTTCCTGGGTGATACCGACGCGGTCGATGAAACTGACGTGGATGCGCATGGGGCGGTTTGGTTCTGGAGTGCGGAGGGTGGCAAGTATGCCTTGGGGCGGGCCAATGGTGAAATCCTGTACAGGACTTCATGACAACGATGATCTCCTGTGGGAGCGGGCAAGCCCCGCTCCCACAGGTTCAGCGTTCACCGTTTTATCCCAGGTGTTCAGGTTTGACCGGGTCGCCGGATTTGACGTCGAGTTGGGCCCGCACGTCTTCAAACATTTCGTCGTAGTACTTGTGCATGGCGCCGATGTTGGCGGTCTTGGGCATGCCGTACTTTTGCGCGATGCGCGTGGCGTGGCGGGCAAAGTCGAAGGCCTGGTCCTTGGGCAGATAAAACTCTTCATTATTCAGCTCCTTGCCCTCGACCGAACCACGCAGCTTAAAGAGCATGCCTTGGCCTTCCTTGGGATCCTGAGCAATTTTGTATTCAATGTGCAGGTTGTAGCTGTAATCGTCCTTGTTCAGCGCATGGCGCTCGATGTGCAGGTGTCCGGGTTCRAACGTAGCCATTGGCGTCTCTCCTTCAAAGGCATTGAATCAGGRCAGACCTCACGCCTGCCCCCCTGCGTTTCTTTCTACTCGTTTCTTTCTATTGATAACTGATGCCAGGCGTCGCTGTGCTGATACGGGTGCCGGCCTTGCCCTGGATGATCGCTTCGATGTCCGAGAGTGAACCGATTACCGCGACTTTCCCAGTATGGCGGGCGAACTCGCAGGCCGCCTGGACCTTTGGTCCCATGGAGCCGGCGGCGAAGCCGAGTTTGTCCATTTCATCGGGGTGAGCCTGGGCGATGGCTTTCTGGGTGGGCTTGCCGAAATCGATAAAGGCCGCATTGACGTCAGTGGCGATCACCAACAGATCGCTTTCCAACTGTTCGGCCAGCAGTGCCGAGCACAGGTCTTTATCGATCACCGCTTCCACACCCTGCAGTTTGCCGTTGGCGTCGTAGATCGTCGGGATGCCGCCACCACCGGCGCAGATCACGATGCTGCCTTTTTCCAGCAGCCACTTGATCGGGCGGATTTCGAAGATACGTTTGGGTTTCGGGCTGGCGACCACGCGCCGGAACTTGTCGCCGTCCGGGGCGATGGCCCAGCCTTTCTCGGCGGCGAGTTTCTCGGCGTCGGCCTTGGAATAGACCGGACCGATCGGTTTGCTGGGGGCCTGGAACGCCGGGTCGTTGGGGTCGACTTCGACCTGGGTCAGCAGGGTGGCGAAGGGCACTTCGAAGTCCAGCAGGTTGCCCAGTTCCTGTTCGATGATGTAGCCGATCATGCCGTCGGTTTCGGCGCCGAGTACGTCCAGCGGGTAAGGCGAAACCTGGCTGTAGGCCGCCGCTTGCAGCGACAACAGGCCGATCTGCGGACCATTGCCGTGGGCAATCACCAGTTGGTTGCCGGGATGAATCTTGGCGATCTGTTCGGTGGCGATCCGGATGTTCGCGCGCTGGTTGTCCGCGGTCATGGGCTCACCCCGGCGGAGCAGGGCGTTACCGCCCAGAGCAATGACGATACGCATAGTGCAGTCCTTCTAAATAGGGGCGGGCAATCTGATCTCCCTGATGATCGTTCCCACGGGGACCGTGGGAACGATCATCAGCAAGTGTTCAGCCTCAGACATCCGCCAGCGCCGACACCAGAATAGCCTTGATGGTGTGCATACGGTTTTCCGCTTGCTCGAAGGCGATGTTGGCCGGCGATTCGAAGACTTCTTCAGTCACTTCGACGCCGTTGGCCAGGTGCGGATAGCGTGCGGCGATGTCCTTGCCGACCTTGGTTTCGCTGTTGTGGAACGCCGGCAGGCAGTGCATGAACTTCACGCGCGGGTTGCCCGAGGCCTTCATCATGTCGGCATTGACCTGGTACGGCAGCAGTTGCTCGATGCGCTCGTCCCACGCTTCCACCGGCTCACCCATCGACACCCAGATGTCAGTGTGAATGAAGTCCACGCCCTTGACCGCGGCTTTCGGGTCTTCGGTGATGGTGATGCGCGCACCGCTCTCTTCGGCGAAGGCTTTGCACTGATCGATGAAGTCCTGATGCGGCCACAGCGCTTTCGGTGCGGCGATGCGCACGTCCATGCCGAGTTTGGCGCCGATCATCAGCAACGAATTACCCATGTTGTAGCGCGCATCGCCCAGGTAGGCGTAGCTGATGTCGTGCAGCGGTTTGTCGCTGTGTTCGCGCATGGTCAGGGTGTCGGCGATCATTTGCGTCGGGTGGAATTCAGCGGTCAGGCCGTTGAATACCGGTACGCCGGCGAACTTGGCCAGCTCTTCGACGATTTCCTGTTCGAAACCACGGTACTCGATGGCGTCGAACATCCGCCCCAGCACGCGGGCGGTGTCCTTCATGCTTTCCTTGTGGCCGATCTGCGACGACACCGGGTCGATGTAGGTGACGTGGGCGCCCTGGTCATGGGCCGCGACTTCGAAGGCGCACCGGGTGCGGGTCGAGGTTTTTTCGAAGATCAGCGCGATGTTCTTGCCTTGCAGGTGCGGACGCTCGGTGCCGGTGTATTTGGCGCGCTTGAGGTCGCGGGACAGGTCCAGCAGGTAGTGCAGCTCGCGAGTGGTGTGGTGCATCAGCGAGAGCAGGCTGCGGTTGCGCATATTGAAAGCCATGATTGGATCTCCTTGGGTGTCGGTTATCCCCTCGGCCGTGCTGGATAAGCATCGGCCAAGGCTCGAAAGTTAATAATCGATAGGGTCGCGAATGATCGGGCAGGTCATGCAGTGGCCACCGCCACGCCCGCGCCCGAGCTCACTGGCGCTGATGGTGATGACCTCGACGCCGGCCTTGCGCAGCAGGGTGTTGGTGTAGGTGTTGCGGTCGTAGCCGATGACCACGCCTGGCTCCACCGCCACCACGTTGTTGCCGTCGTCCCATTGCTCGCGTTCGGCGGCAAAGGCGTTACCGCCGGTTTCGACAACGCGCAGCGCCTTGAGGTTGAGGGCCTTGGCCACGGTGTCGAGGAAGCTGGTTTCTTCACGGCGCACGTCGATGCCGCCCGGTTTGCTTTCATCGGGGCGCAGGCTGAAGGCGACGATCTGCTTCACCACTTCCGGGAAAATCGTCACCAGGTCGCGGTCGCAGAAGCTGAACACGGTGTCCAGGTGCATCGCCGCGCGGGATTTCGGCAGGCCGGCGACGATGACTCGTTCCACGGCTTTGTTCTTGAACAGGTTGACCGCCAATTGGCCGATGGCCTGGCGGGACGAGCGCTCGCCCATGCCGATCAATACCACGCCGTTGCCGATCGGCATCACATCGCCGCCCTCAAGGGTGGCGTTGCCGTGGTCCTGGTCGGGGTCGCCGTACCAGATCTGGAAGTCGGCGTGGGTGAACTGCGGGTGGAATTTGTAAATGGCGGTGGCCAGCAGGGTTTCCTGACGGCGCGCCGGCCAGTACATCGGGTTCAGGGTCACGCCGCCGTAGATCCAGCAGGTGGTGTCGCGGGTGAACTGGGTGTTGGGCAGCGGCGGCAGAATGAAGCTGGAATGACCGAGGAAGTCGCGGAACATCTGAATGGTCTTGCCACCGAAACTGTCCGGCAGGTCATCGGCGGAAACCCCGCCGATGAGGAATTCGGCGATCTTGCGTGGCTCCAGGCTACGTAGCCAGGCCCCCACTTCATGGACCAGGCCGAGACCGACCGAATTGGCGGTGATCTTGCGTTCCAGAATCCAGTCCAGCGCTTCAGGCATCGCGACGATGTCGGTCAGCAGGTTGTGCATTTCCAGCACGTCGACACCACGCTCGCGCATTTTGGTGACGAAGTCGAAGTGGTCGCGTTTGGCTTGGGCGACCCACAGCACATCATCGAACAGCAGTTCGTCGCAGTTGTTCGGGGTCAGCCGCTGGTGGGCCAGGCCGGGGGAGCAAACCATGACTTTGCGCAGTTTGCCGGCTTCGGAATGGACGCCGTACTTAACTTTTTCCGTGGTCATTACCGTGTTCCTCCAGATCAAAACATTCAGGTGCTGCTTTTCATTACAGTGCTAAAGGGTCAGAAAACCGGCATACAGCCCATAGGCCGCCACCAGGGCGCCTACGACGACGGCGGCGAAAATCAGCTTCTCGACGTTAGTGAAAACCGGTTTGTCGACTTCAAGTTTGGCCTTGGCGAACAGGATCGCGCCGGGGGCATACAGCAGGGCGGAGAGCAGCAGGTATTTGACGCCGCCGGCGTACAGCAGCCAGATCGCGTAGATCAGTGCGATGCCACCGATGACCAGGTCTTTGCTGCGCTCGGCCGCAGCGTTTTCATAGCTCTCGCCGCGCACTGCCAGCAGCAGGGCATAGGCCGCCGACCACAGATAGGGCACCAGGATCATCGAGGTAGCGAGGTAGATCAGCGACAGGTAAGTGCTGGCCGAAAACAGTGTGATGATCAGAAACAGCTGCACCATCGCGTTGGTCAGCCATAGCGCGTTGGCCGGTACAAGGTTGGCGTTTTCACRGCGCAAAAACGCCGGCATGGTGTGGTCCTTGGCGGCAGCGAACATGATCTCCGCGCACAGCAACACCCATGACAGCAACGCCCCGAGCAAGGAAATGATCAGGCCGACGCTGATCAGCACCGCGCCCCAATGACCGACCACATGTTCCAGCACCGCGGCCATCGACGGGTTCTGCAGTTTCGCCAGCGCAGGTTGGGTCATGATCCCCAGGGACAACACGTTCACCAGCATCAGGAACAACAGCACGGTGATGAAGCCGATGACGGTGGCTTTACCCACGTCGCTGCGTACTTCGGCACGGGCCGAGAAAATGCTCGCGCCTTCGATGCCGATGAACACCCACACGGTGACCAGCATCATGTTGCGCACCTGGTTCATCACACTGCCCAGGTCAGGGTTTTTGATGCCCCAGATGTCGGCGGTGAAGATCTCCAGTTTGAACGCGAACAAGGCGATCAACACGAACAGCAGCAGCGGTACGACCTTGGCGACGGTGGTCACCAGGTTGATGAACGCCGCTTCCTTGATTCCCCGTAAAACCAGAAAGTGCACCGCCCAAAGCAGCAGCGAGGCGCCGATTACCGAAGCCACGGTATTTCCCTCCCCAAAAATGGGGAAGAAGTAGCCGAGGGTGCTAAACAAGAGAACGAAGTAACCCACATTGCCCAGCCAGGCACTGATCCAGTATCCCCAGGCCGACGAGAAACCCATGTAGTCGCCGAAACCGGCCTTGGCGTAGGCATAAACACCGCCATCCAGCTCAGGCTTGCGATTGGCCAGGGTCTGGAAGACGAAAGCGAGGGTCAACATGCCCACTGCGGTGATTACCCAACCAATAAGAACAGCACCGACATCCGCACTGGCGGCCATGTTCTGGGGCAAAGAGAAGATTCCGCCACCAATCATTGAACCGACCACTAAAGCAACGAGCGCACCGAGTTTCAGTTTTCCGGGGGATTCAGACATAGCATGACTCCAGTGCAGGAGAAGAGAGACAACAGAGTAGTTCTGCTGGCTGTTCAATCAGCTGACATAGATCAGTGCATGGGCACATTCCATTGTTAATGAAAGACTTATGTATCTTTCTCGGACATAGCGGTATTACCGGGGAAGCCCTGTTCAGAGGGGGGCAAGTCAGGTGGGCGTAAGCGGTATTGCTTGGGCTTTGAAATTAGTGTGTTTCTGCGGTTTCGCCAATTTTCTGATAACTGTTTATATGACAGATTTGATTTATCAGGTGCGCGGTACTGGAATTAATGAATAATCGTTATTTCGTTTTATCTGTTTAGTTAAAAATAACTACGTGACAGTGTTTGCAGTGACTGTTCTGGCCTCATCGCGGGCAAGCCACGCTCCCACAGG
Source organism: Pseudomonas sp. 05N434 (assembly GCF_056396965.1). Taxonomy (NCBI): domain Bacteria; kingdom Pseudomonadati; phylum Pseudomonadota; class Gammaproteobacteria; order Pseudomonadales; family Pseudomonadaceae; genus Pseudomonas; species Pseudomonas sp. 05N434. The sequence continues at coordinate 27,278 of NZ_JBFTMK010000020.1, read as the reverse complement.
ATCACGCTATACCTTTGGGAGCGGGCTTGCCCGCGAAAGCTATCTGGTGATCACCACCACTGCGCGCGATGGGCGCCCAGTTCCCCGGCCGGCAGCGCCCATTGCAGTGGTGTCCCGGTGATCTTCAACGGCACCTGTAACCGATGGGCCGGTCCCCACGGCGTTTGCTCAATCAACATCCCTTGATCGTGGTCATCCTCTGCGCGCAACGGCTCRTTGGTTCCGGCGCCATGTTCGATCAACAGCTTCGCCGTCCGTGCCAGCGACAGCCGCGCAGAGCCACCGTGCCCCAATAGCTTGATTGCACTGGCCGCCATCAAATACCCGGTGGCATGGTCAAGGGCCTGGACCGGCAGCGGTGTCGGTTTATCCGCCTTCTTCCAGTGCATGCCCGCGTCGGCAATCCCGCTGCTCATCTGCACCAGGCTGTCGAAGCCGCGGCGGTTTTGCCAGGGGCCGCTCCAGCCGTAAGCGTTGAGGCAAACATCGATCAGGCCCGGGGCCAGTGCCTGGCGTTGGGCGATGCCGTAACCCAGGCGTTCCAAGGCGTCGGCGCGGTAGCCGTGGAGCAGAATGTCGGCGTCCTTGAGCAGGCTTTCGAACACCGCGCGATCGGCTTTGTCGTGCAGATCCAGGCGCGCACAGCGTTTGCCCAGGGTGACTTCCGGCACCACGCCCGGTTCGTTCCAGGTCGGTGGGTCGATGCGCAGCACGTCGGCGCCGAGTCCGGCGAGGAAGCGGCTGGCGATCGGGCCGGCGAGCACTCGCGTGAGGTCCAGCACCTTGATCCCGGCCAACGGTTGCGCCACCGAGCCTTGCCACGGTTTGGCGGTTGGGCTGCCACCGACGTTGAACTGAATCAACGGCTCGGCGTTCACGGCTTGGCCTTGGGGGTGAGCTTGCCATTGCTTCCAGCTGCGCATCTCGGCGGCGCAACCACCGGCCTCGACCACTGCTTGTTCCAGATCGCTTTTCGCCCACTGAGCCACTTTGCTCGCCATCGCTGCGCGGTCGGCACAGGCGCCGAGCACTGACTCAGCAGCGGCGCGGTGATGGGGCGCGTTGGTGTGCAGGCGGATCCAGCCGTCCTTGGTCGCGTAGTCACCGGCGACCGGATCCCACAGCGGCGGGACGCTCCAGCCCACGGGGCGGATCGAGGTGGCGAACCAGAACGACGCCAGGCGGCGGTCAACTTCAAGGCTGGGCAAACGACCGGTTTGCCGGTGCAGCCGTTCGCTGGCGGCCTGGCCGGCGGCAGCAATGCTGGCGCAGGCCAGATCGGTCACGGCAAATGCCGAGGGCAGGGCGCCGCTCGAGGTGAACGGGATTGGGGTGTGAGGCAAGCCGAGTGCGGCTTGAATGGACGTGAGTAAATCAGTCATCGAAGGCCCTCCGGAGCGAGAGCCCGAGCATAGTTCAAAAAGACGGCTCGGCCAGATGAAATCCTGTAGAGAGAGCGGTGCGGCGCTCCGACTTGCCCGCGAAGTCGTTGACCGTGTTGCGACCTTCGCGGGCAAGCCTCGCTCCTACGGGGATATGCATTCCCGTGGGAGCGAGCCTGTTGTCACAGAGGATTTATGCCAGCGCTTTACCCACGCCCCTGCAGATAGGTCGCGTAATCCGGGATGCGGTGTTCGTGAGCCTGATCCATCAACGGGCTGCTGAGCAGGTAGTCGGCGCTGCATTCGTTGCAGGCCACGGGGATGTTCCACACCGCCGCGACCCGCAGCAACGCCTTGATGTCCGGGTCGTGGGGTTGCGGTTCGAACGGGTCCCAGAAGAACACCAGCATGTCGACGCGCTGCTCGGCGATTTGCGCGCCGAGTTGCTGGTCGCCGCCCAGCGGCCCGCTGATCATGCTTTCCACCGGCAGGCCGAGGCGTTGTTGCAACAACAACCCCGTGGTGCCGGTGGCGACCAGTTCATGCTGCGCGAGTTTGTCTTTCTGCCGCTCGGCCCAGTCCAGCAAAAACACTTTGCAATGGTCATGGGCGACCAGGGCGATACGCTTGCGCGCCGCCATGGTCTTATGCGTAAAGCTGATACCGATCATCGGTTGCTGCTCCACGGTTTACTCTGCGTTGCAGAGCGCCAGGCAGTTATCGAGCATGCGGTTGGAGAAGCCCCACTCGTTGTCGTACCAGGCCAGCACTTTGAGCAGCTTGCCGCTGGACTTGGTGTGGTTGGCGTCGAAGATCGACGACAGCGGGTTGTGGTTGAAGTCGCTGGATACCAGCGGCAGGGCGTTGTAGCCGAGAATCTTCGAGTGTTGGCTGGCTTGTTTGAGCAGCGCATTCACTTCATCGGCCGACGCTTCGCGCTTGAGCTGCACGGTCAGGTCCACCAGCGACACGTTGATCACCGGAACACGCACCGCCATGCCGGTCAGTTTGCCCGCCAGTTCTGGCAGCACCAGGCCTACCGCTTCAGCGGCGCCGGTCTTGCTCGGGATCATGTTCTGGGTGGCGGAACGGGCGCGGTACGGGTCGGTGTGGTAGACGTCGGTCAGGTTCTGGTCGTTGGTGTAGGCATGGATGGTGGTCATCAGACCGCTTTCGATGCCCAGCTCGCGGTGCAGCACCTGGGCCACCGGGGCCAGGCAGTTGGTGGTGCACGAGGCGTTGGAAATGATCTGGTGCGACTGGCGCAGAATGTCGTGGTTAACCCCATAAACCACAGTGGCGTCGGCGCCTTTGGCCGGGGCCGAGATAATCACTTTGCGCGCGCCGGCCGTAATATGGGCGGCGGCTTTGGCGCGGTCGGTGAACAGACCGGTGCATTCGAATACGACGTCGACCTTCTCCGCGGCCCAGGGCAGTTCGGCCGGGTTGCGAATGGCGCTGACCGAAATACGGTCGCCGTTGACGGTCAGGCTTTCCTGATCGTGCTGGACATCGGCATCGAATGTGCCGTGAACGGTGTCGTATTTCAGGAGGTGAGCATTCATCGAACTGTCGCCCAGGTCGTTGATTGCCACGATCTGCAGATCCTGACGATAGCCTTGGGTATACAGTGCGCGCAGGACATTACGGCCGATACGGCCAAAACCATTGATTGCGATTCGAAGAGTCATTTACAGCGCCGCCGTCGTTTTGTTGTTGGAATTACAAGATTATTCGCAAAAAAATAGAAAACAAGCCTTTTTAGTGGCAATATTTTGTTTTATCTACAACGAGTGACCTGAATCAACTGGTCCGAATGATCAAGAAAGCCGTCTGTCATCCCGATCACAACGGCGTTTGATCAGCATAGACAATCAGGTCGCCACATCCGTTAGCCTGGAGTTCTACACATGCATCCCCGCGTCCTTGAGGTCACCGAACGGCTTATCGCCCGCAGCCGCGCCACGCGTGAGGCTTACCTTGCATTGATCCGTGGCGCCGCCAGTGACGGCCCGATGCGCGGCAAGCTGCAATGCGCCAACTTCGCCCACGGCGTGGCCGGATGTGGCAGCGACGACAAGCACAGCCTGCGGATGATGAACTCCGCCAACATCGCAATTGTTTCGTCATATAACGACATGCTCTCGGCGCACCAGCCGTACGAAGTCTTTCCTGAACAGATCAAAAAAGCCCTGCGCGAAATCGGCTCCGTCGGCCAGTTCGCCGGCGGCACCCCGGCCATGTGCGATGGCGTGACCCAGGGCGAGCCAGGCATGGAACTGAGCCTGCCGAGCCGTGAAGTGATCGCGTTGTCCACCGCCGTGGCGCTGTCCCACAACATGTTCGACGGCGCGCTGATGCTCGGCATCTGCGACAAGATCGTGCCGGGCCTGATGATGGGCGCGTTGCGCTTCGGTCATCTGCCGATGATTTTCGTGCCGGGCGGGCCGATGGTGTCGGGCATCTCCAACAAGCAGAAAGCCGATGTGCGTCAGCGCTACGCCGAAGGCAAGGCGACCCGCGAAGAGCTGCTGGAATCGGAGATGAAGTCCTACCACAGCCCTGGTACCTGCACGTTCTACGGCACCGCCAACACCAACCAGTTGCTGATGGAAGTCATGGGCCTGCACTTGCCGGGCGCCTCGTTCGTCAACCCGAACACGCCGTTGCGCGATGCGCTGACCCGCGAAGCGGCGCATCAGGTGACGCGCCTGACCAAGCAGAATGGCAACTTCCTGCCGATCGGCGAAATCGTCGACGAGCGTTCGCTGGTCAACTCCATCGTGGCCCTGCACGCCACCGGCGGCTCGACCAACCACACCTTGCACATGCCGGCCATCGCCATGGCCGCAGGCATCCAGTTGACCTGGCAGGACATGGCCGACCTCTCCGAGGTGGTGCCGACCCTGAGCCACGTGTACCCGAACGGCAAAGCCGACATCAACCACTTCCAGGCAGCGGGCGGCATGTCGTTCCTGATCCGCGAACTGCTGGAAGCCGGCCTGCTCCATGAAAACGTCAACACCGTGCTCGGCCACGGCCTGAGCCGCTACACCCAGGAGCCGTTCCTCGATAACGGCGAACTGGTCTGGCGCGAAGGCCCGATCGAAAGCCTCGACGAAAACATCCTGCGCCCAGTGGCTCGTGCATTCTCGCCAGAAGGCGGTTTGCGGGTGATGGAAGGCAATCTCGGTCGTGGTGTGATGAAGGTCTCGGCGGTTGCCCTGGAAAACCAGGTCGTCGAAGCCCCGGCCATGGTGTTCCAGGATCAACAGGACCTGGCCGATGCATTCAAGGCCGGTCTGCTGGAGAAGGATTTTGTCGCGGTAATGCGCTTCCAGGGCCCGCGCTCCAACGGCATGCCGGAACTGCACAAGATGACGCCGTTCCTCGGTGTGTTGCAGGACCGTGGCTTCAAAGTTGCGTTGGTGACTGACGGGCGCATGTCCGGCGCCTCGGGGAAAATCCCGGCGGCGATCCACGTCAGCCCCGAAGCTTATGTGGGCGGCGCTTTGGCACGGGTGCGTGAGGGCGATATCATCCGCGTCGATGGCGTCAAAGGCACCCTGGAGCTTAAGGTGGACGCCGAAGAATTCGCAGCACGCGAGCCGGCCAAAGGCCTGTTGGGCAACAACATCGGCACCGGTCGCGAACTGTTTGGTTTCATGCGCATGGCCTTCAGCTCCGCAGAGCAAGGCGCCAGCGCCTTTACTTCTGCCCTGGAGACGCTTAATTGAAACTGGCTTTGGTCGGTGACATCGGTGGGACCAACGCACGTTTCGCGTTGTGGAAAAACCAGCAACTGGAATCAGTCCAGGTGCTGGCAACGGCAGACCACGCCACCCCGGAAGAAGCGATTGCGCTGTACCTGAACGGGCTCGGCCTGGCGCCGGGTTCGATCGGTTCGGTGTGCCTGTCGGTGGCCGGCCCTGTGAGCGGTGACGAATTCAAGTTCACCAACAATCACTGGCGGCTCAGTCGCAAGGGTTTCTGCAAGACCTTGCAGGTGGATCAACTGCTACTGGTCAACGATTTTTCGGCCATGGCGCTGGGCATGACCCGCTTGCAGCCGGGCGAGTTCCGGGTGGTCTGCGAAGGCACGCCGGAGCCGTTGCGGCCGGCGGTGGTAATCGGCCCGGGTACAGGCTTGGGCGTAGGCACGTTGCTCGATCTGGGCGAGGGCCGTTTTGCCGCGTTGCCGGGGGAGGGCGGTCACGTCGATCTGCCGCTGAGCAGCCCGCGGGAAACCCAACTGTGGCAGCACATCTACAAYGAGATCGGCCATGTCAGCGCTGAAACGGCGTTGAGCGGCAGTGGTTTGCCGCGAGTGTACCGGGCGATCTGCGCGGTGGATGGCCACACGCCTGTGCTCGACACGCCTGAGGCGATCACGGCGGCCGGGCTGGCGGGTGATCCGATTGCCCTGGAAGTGCTCGAGCAGTTCTGCTGCTGGCTCGGCCGCGTGGCCGGCAACAATGTGCTGACCACCGGTGCACGGGGTGGTGTGTACATCGTTGGTGGAGTGATTCCACGGTTTGCCGACTTTTTCGTTAAAAGCGGTTTCGCCCGGTGCTTTGCCGACAAGGGTTGCATGAGCGATTACTTCAAAGGCATTCCGGTGTGGCTGGTGACAGCGCCGTATTCCGGCCTAGTTGGCGCGGGTGTGGCGCTGGAGCAGGCCTGAGACCTGTGGCGAGGGGGCTTGTCGGAACGCCGCACCGCCCCGTTCGGCTGCGAAGCAGTCGTAAAAAAGGACCGCTACGCGATCCAACGGGGGCAAGCCCCCTCGCCACAAATCCGCGCACGTCATCAGATTTCCGTAAGGCATAATCCTCCCCAACACAAACAACAAGGATGCCGCCGTGAGCTCAGTCAACAAGTCGATTTTGTTGGTCGATGACGATCAAGAGATACGCGAGTTGCTGGACACCTACCTGACCCGTGCCGGTTTCCAGGTCCGCACCACGCCCGATGGCGCAGGCTTTCGTCAGGCGCTGAACGAGGCGCCGAGCGATCTGGTGATCCTCGACGTGATGCTGCCGGACGAAGATGGTTTCAGCCTCTGCCGCTGGATCCGCCAGCACCCGCGCCAGGCCCACGTGCCGATCATCATGCTCACCGCCAGTTCCGATGAGGCCGACCGCGTCATCGGCCTGGAACTGGGCGCCGACGACTACCTCGGCAAACCCTTCAGCCCCCGTGAATTGCAGGCGCGGATCAAAGCCTTGTTGCGTCGCGCGCAGTTCGGTCAGGAGCGTTCCGGCGGTGAAGTGCTGGCCTTCGACGACTGGCGGCTGGACATGGTCAGCCATCGGCTGTTCCATACCGACGGCGAGGAAGTGATTCTCTCCGGCGCCGATTTCGCCCTGCTGAAACTGTTCCTCGATCACCCCCAGGAAATCCTCGACCGCGACACCATCGGCAACGCCACCCGTGGCCGTGACCTGATGCCGCTCGATCGCATCGTCGACATGGCGGTCAGCCGTTTGCGCCAGCGTCTGCGCGACACCGAAAAACCGCCGCGGCTGATCCGGACCGTGCGTGGCAGCGGCTACCAATTGGCAGCCAACGTGGTTGCCGGCAATGGTCACTGAGTTCCTGCGCAAGCTCGCCGGGCGCGTGCCGGTGCCGCGCTCGCTGCTCGGGCGCATGTTGCTGCTGACCCTGTTGGCGGTGCTGTTCGCCCAGACGCTGTCGAGCGTGATCTGGGTTTCGCAACTGCGTGCTACCCAACTCGAAGGCCTGGTCACCAGCGCCCGCAGCCTGGCCCATTCGATGACGGCMAGCGTCAGTTATTTCCGCTCGTTGCCGGTGGCGTTCAGGCCGCTGGTGCTCGACCAGTTGCGCAGCATGGGCGGCACCCGGTTCGTGGTCACCCTCAACGACAAACCCTTAGGCATGGAAGTGCTGCCGATCACGCCGCGCAAAGAAGCGGTGCTCAAAGCGGTGGACGAGGTGCTGCGCCAGTCGCTGGGCCAAGACGCGGATATTTCGGTGACGTTCGTCAGCCCCGAAGACCTGCGGATCTTCAATAGCGGGCTGAAACTCGATGAATTGCCACGCTCCTGGGCGCACTACGCGTTGACCCTGGAGCCAGTGAATCCACCGGTACTGGTCACGCAAATCCAGATGGCGCCGGGGGAATGGCTGTACATCGCTTCGCTGTTGCCCGAGCCCTACACCAGTCTCGAAGAGCAAGGCCTGCCGGCACAGCAAGTCTGGTTCATCGTACTCACCAGCGGCTTCTTGCTCCTGTTCATCGGCCTGCTGGTGCACTGGCAGAGCCGACCGCTCAAGCGATTGGCGCGGGCGGCGCGGGACATGTCCCTGGGCGCCGACGTCGAACCGGTCGCTCAGGGGGGCGGCAGTGAAGTGGTGGAAGTCGGTCGCGCGTTCAATGCGATGCGTGAACGCATCAGCCGTTACCTGACCGAGCGCAGCCAGTTGTTCAGCGCGATTTCCCATGACTTGCGCACACCGATCACTCGGCTGCGACTGCGGGTTGAATTGCTTGAAGACGAAAAGCTGCAAGCCAAGTTCGGACGTGATCTGGATGAGCTGGAGTTGTTGGTCAAGGGCGCGCTGCAATGCGTGAAAGACACCGACATCCACGAAAACATCGAGCCGGTGGACCTCAACCATGTGCTCGACTGCCTGGTGGAACCGTATCTGGCGCCCAACGGCAATGGCCGCGTGACTCAGCAGGGGCGGGCGCTGGCGCCGTATCCCGGCAAGCCACTGGCGCTCAAGCGCTGCATCGGCAACCTGATCGACAACGCTTTGAAGTACGGRCAGAACGCGCATCTGCACATCGATGACGACGAGAGCGCGTTCGTCCTGCATGTCGACGACGAAGGTCCGGGTGTGCCGGAGCAGCGGCTGGAGCAAGTGTTCGAGCCGCACTTCCGCCTGGCCGGGCAGCAACAGGGTTATGGCCTGGGGCTGGGGATTGCCCGCAACATTGCCCATAGCCATGGCGGTGAAGTCAGCCTGCAAAACCTGCGTGAAGGCGGGTTGCGCGTGACGTTGCAGTTGCCGCGACCAATGGATTGACACTGCCCCTGTGGCGAGGGAGCTTGCTCCCGTTGGACTGCGCAGCAGTCCCTCTTTCAGGGCCGCTCCGCGCCCCAACGGGAGCAAGCTCCCTCGCCACAAGTAACCACTCACTTCAAAATCAGGGTGAATGTCACAGGTCGGTGACATAACGCTCCCCCTTCGTTACCTGCCCGCCACCGACCGTTGTTTAGACTGGTCCCAGTCATAACAACAAAAAAGGTATCGCATGGACACCTTCCAACCCGCCTTCAGCAGTTGGCTGAACGCGCCTGCCCATCAGCAATGGCTCGCCGCCGAAGGCCTGCGCCTGTTGGCATTTGCCAGGGCTTCAAAGCTTCCCGAAGGTTTCGGCAACCTTGATGAAAAGGGACGCCTCCCAGCCAGCGCCCAAGCCGAAACCATGAACACCGCGCGCATGACCCACAGCTTCGCCATGGCCCACATCCAGGGTTTGCCGGGGTTCGCGGAGCTGGTGGATCACGGCGTCAAAGCCCTCAGCGGGCCGCTGCGTGACGCCGAACACGGTGGCTGGTTCGCCACGCCCGAACACCGCGACGGCAATACCGGCAAAGCCGCTTACCTGCATGCCTTCGTGGCGTTGGCCGCGAGTTCTGCGGTGGTTGCCCAGCGTCCCGGTGCGCAAGCCTTGCTCGATGATGCGATCCACATCATCGACAGCCATTTCTGGAGCGAGGAGGAGGGCGCCATGCGCGAGTCCTTCAACCGCGACTTCAGTTGTGAGGAAGCCTATCGCGGCGCCAACAGCAACATGCACGCCACCGAAGCCTTTCTCGCCCTGGCCGATGTCACCGAGGACCACCGCTGGCTGATTCGCGCGCAGCGCATCGTCGAGCGTGTCATTCACGAACACGCCGCCGCCAACGATTACCTGGTGGTCGAACATTTCGACCGCGACTGGCAGCCGCTGCGTGACTACAACCACGACAACCCGGCCGACGGTTTCCGCCCTTACGGCACCACGCCGGGTCATGGTTTCGAATGGGCGCGGTTGTTACTGCACCTTGAAGCGGCGCGGGTGCAAGCCGGGATGCTCACGCCGGGCTGGCTGGTCACCGATGCGCAAAAACTCTTCGAGCATAATTGCCGTCACGGCTGGGACATCGATGGCGCGCCGGGCATTGTCTACACCCTCGACTGGGACAATCGCGCGGTGGTTCGTCATCGTTTGCACTGGACTCATTGCGAAGCCAGCGCCGCCGCCAGTGCGCTGCTAAAACGCACCGGTGATGAGCAGTACGAGCGTTGGTACCGACTGTTCTGGGAATTCTGTGACAGTCATTTCATCGACCGCTGCGATGGCAGCTGGCATCACGAGCTCGATCCGCTGAATCGCCCGAGCGCCGATATCTGGGCCGGTAAACCTGACCTGTATCACGCCTGGCAGGCTGTATTGATCCCGCGCCTGCCGCTGGCGCCGAGCATGGCCAGTGCGCTGGGGCAGTTGTCCCAGAGCGCTGCTGTGTAACCAGTCATGTAACCATGTGGTGACATTCGAACGTCCCTTCGTTACCTGCGAAGGTATGACTCCTGTTTAGAATCCATGCAGCGCAAGCACCAGACTTGCATGCATAACAACAAGAAAGGTACTACTAGATGAATGCGATTTCTCGCCTCGCTACTGTCATTTCTCTCGCTTCACTGCTTCCCGTTGCTGCATTCCCGCTCAGTGCCCTTGCCGCCGATTCCAAAGGTTCGGTGGAAGTCGTTCACTGGTGGACGTCTGGTGGTGAAAAAGCAGCTGTCGATGTGCTCAAGGCTCAAGTCGAAAAAGACGGTTTCACCTGGAAAGACGGCGCAGTCGCCGGCGGTGGCGGTGCCACGGCCATGACCGTACTCAAAAGCCGCGCCGTGGCCGGTAACCCGCCGGGTGTAGCGCAGATCAAAGGTCCGGACATTCAGGAATGGGCGTCTACCGGTCTGCTCGATACCGACGTCTTGAAAGACGCTGCCAAAGCTGAGAAGTGGGACAGCCTGCTCGACAAGAAAGTCTCCGATACCGTGAAGTACGACGGTAACTATGTGGCCGTGCCGGTGAACATTCACCGCGTCAACTGGTTGTGGATCAATCCGGAAGTCTTCAAGAAAGCCGGCATCGAAAAAGCGCCAACCACCCTTCAGGAATTCTACGCGGCCGGTGACAAGCTCAAGGCTGCGGGCTTCATTGCGCTTGCCCACGGTGGCCAGCCTTGGCAAGACAGCACCGTGTTCGAAGCGGTGGTCCTGTCGGTCATGGGCGTCGATGGCTACAAGAAAGCCCTGGTCGATCTGGATAACGCGGCGCTGACCGGTCCTGACATGGTCAAGGCGCTGACCGAGCTGAAGAAAGTCGCGACCTACATGGACGCCGACGGCAAAGGCCAGGACTGGAACCTGGAGGCGGCCAAGGTCATCAACGGCAAGGCCGGCATGCAGATCATGGGTGACTGGGCCAAGAGCGAGTGGACAGCGGCCAAGAAAGTCGCTGGCAAGGATTACGAGTGCGTAGCCTTCCCGGGCACCGACAAGGCCTTCACCTACAACATCGACTCGCTGGCCGTGTTCAAGCAGAAAGACAAGGGCACTGCTGCAGCTCAGCAGGACATTGCCAAGATCGTGCTGGGTGAGAACTTCCAGAAAGTCTTCAGCATCAACAAGGGTTCGATCCCGGTTGTCATTCAACGCAGATGTCGACTGACACACCGCCTTCGCCAGCAAGCCGGCTCCTACAGGGGACCTGCCCGAATTCTCTCTCTCTCGTACTGGATCTTCCCATGAGTTCTGTTGCTGTGTTCAGCAAGGCCTCGCCGTTCGATGCGCTGCAGCGCTGGCTCCCCAAGCTGGTGCTGGCGCCGAGCATGTTCATTGTTCTGGTGGGGTTCTATGGCTATATCCTGTGGACCTTCGTCCTGTCGTTCACCACTTCGACCTTCCTGCCGACTTACAAATGGGCGGGTCTGGCGCAGTACCAGCGGCTGTTCGACAACGATCGCTGGTGGGTAGCGAGCAAGAACCTGGCGCTTTTCGGCGGCATGTTCATCGGTATCACCCTGGTGATCGGTGTGTTGCTGGCGGTGTTTCTTGATCAGCGCATTCGTCGCGAAGGTTTCATTCGCACCATTTACCTGTACCCGATGGCGCTTTCGATGATCGTCACCGGTACTGCCTGGAAGTGGCTGCTCAACCCGGGCATGGGCCTGGACAAATTGCTGCGTGACTGGGGCTGGGAAGGCTTTCGCCTGGACTGGCTGATCGATCCGGATCGCGTTGTGTACTGCCTGGTGATCGCGGCGGTATGGCAAGCCTCGGGCTTTATCATGGCGATGTTCCTCGCCGGCCTGCGTGGCGTTGATCAATCGATCATCCGTGCCGCCCAGATCGATGGCGCGAGCATGCCGCGCATTTACCTGAAAGTGGTGTTGCCGAGCCTGCGCCCGGTGTTCTTCAGCGCAGTGATGATCCTGGCCCACATCGCTATCAAGAGTTTCGACCTGGTAGCGGCAATGACCGCTGGTGGCCCGGGTTATTCCTCCGATCTGCCTGCGATGTTCATGTATTCCTTCACCTTCAGTCGCGGCCAGATGGGCATGGGCTCGGCCAGTGCGATTCTGATGCTCGGTGCGATTCTCGCGATCATCGTGCCTTACCTGTACTCCGAGCTGAGGGCCAAACGTCATGACTAGTTTCGCTACCAAACCTGCCATCAGCCTGAGTCGCATCGCGATCTATGGCGTGCTGCTCCTTGCGGTATTGCTGTACCTGATACCGCTGGTGGTCATGCTGTTGACCAGTTTCAAGACGCCTGAAGACATCAACTCCGGCAACCTGCTGAGCTGGCCGACCGTGGTCAGCGGTATTGGCTGGATCAAGGCCTGGGGCACGGTTGACGGGTACTTCTGGAACTCGATCAAGATCACCGTTCCGGCGGTAATGATCTCCACGGCCATCGGTGCGTTGAACGGCTATGTGCTGTCGATGTGGCGCTTTCGCGGGTCGCAGTTGTTCTTCGGCCTGCTGCTGTTCGGTTGCTTCCTGCCATTCCAGACGGTCCTGCTGCCGGCCTCGTTCACCCTCGGCAAGATGGGCCTGGCCAGCACGACGACAGGCCTGGTGTTCGTGCACGTGGTCTACGGCCTGGCGTTCACCACGCTGTTTTTCCGTAACTACTACGTCAGCGTTCCCGATGCACTGGTGAAGGCAGCGCGGCTCGATGGCGCGGGGTTCTTCACCATCTTCCGCTTGATCATTTTGCCGATGTCCACCCCGATCATCATGGTCTGCCTGATCTGGCAGTTCACCCAGATCTGGAACGACTTCCTGTTCGGCGTGGTGTTCTCCAGCGGTGACTCGCAACCCATTACGGTGGCGTTGAACAACTTGGTCAACACCAGTACCGGGGCCAAGGAATACAACGTTGATATGGCGGCGGCAATGATCGCCGGGCTGCCGACCCTGCTGGTCTATGTGGTCGCAGGTAAGTATTTCGTGCGCGGGCTGACGGCCGGCGCAGTCAAGGGGTAATCATGGCTACGCTCGAACTTCGCAATGTAAACAAAACCTATGGCCCCGGCCTGCCGGACACCCTCAAGAACATCGAGCTGTCGATCAAGGACGGTGAGTTCCTGATTCTTGTAGGCCCTTCGGGTTGCGGTAAATCGACCCTGATGAATTGCATCRCCGGCCTTGAGACCATCACCGGCGGCGCGATCATGATCGGTGACCAGGACGTCAGCGGCATGAGCCCCAAAGACCGCGACATCGCCATGGTGTTCCAGTCCTACGCGCTGTACCCGACCATGAGCGTGCGCGAAAACATCGCGTTCGGTTTGAAGATCCGCAAGATGCCTGCCGCCGACATCGACGCGGAAGTCGCTCGCGTGGCCAAGCTGTTGCAAATCGAACACCTGCTCAACCGCAAGCCGGGTCAGCTCTCCGGTGGTCAGCAACAGCGCGTGGCCATGGGCCGGGCGTTGGCGCGTCGGCCGAAGATCTACCTGTTCGACGAACCGCTGTCCAACCTCGACGCCAAGCTGCGGGTCGAGATGCGCACCGAAATGAAACTGATGCACCAGCGCCTGAAAACCACCACGGTCTACGTGACCCACGACCAGATCGAAGCGATGACCCTGGGCGACAAAGTGGCGGTGATGAAGGACGGGATCATCCAGCAGTTCGGTACGCCGAAAGACATCTACAACAACCCGGCCAACCTGTTCGTGGCGAGCTTCATCGGTTCGCCACCGATGAACTTCATCCCCCTGCGTTTGCAGCGCAAGGACGGCCGTCTTTTGGCGTTGCTCGACAGTGGTCAGGCGCGCTGCGAATTGCCGCTGGGCATGCAGGACGYCGGGCTCGAAGACCGCGAAGTGATCCTCGGCATGCGCCCGGAGCAAATCGTGCTGGCGAACGGCGAAGCCAACGGCCTGCCGACCATCCGCGCCGAAGTGCAGGTCACCGAACCGACCGGTCCCGACACCCTGGTATTCGTCAATCTCAACGACACCAAGGTCTGCTGCCGTCTGGCACCGGACGTCGCACCAGCCCCGGGCGAGACCCTGACGCTGCAATTCGATCCATCGAAAGTGCTGCTGTTCGATGCCAAGACCGGTGAGCGTCTGGGCGTTGCCGGCCTGCCAAAAACCGAAGCTCACAGCGCCAACGTGGCCCAGTTCAAAGGCCGCTGAAGATCAAATGTGGGAGCGAGCAAGCCCGCTCTCACAGGGGGGATTAGTGGCGGATGGAGACATCCGTCGCAATCGATGTAAACCGCGTTAGATAAAAACAGTTAATAACAATAAAACGAGGATGTAGGGATGAAGAAGAAGAACAACGCTCAGCTGATCTGCCAATTGTCAGCGGTTGCGGCGATGATGCTGGCCGGTAGCGTACACGCGGCTGACGCGTTCAGTGCCGATTCCCAGTGGATGACGGGGGACTGGGGGGGCGAGCGGACCAAGCTGATCGAGCAAGGTATCGACATCAAGGCCGACTATGTCGGTGAAGTGGGCGCCAACCTGCACGGCGGCTACAACGACGACAAGACGGCTCGTTACGCCGACCAGTTTGGTCTGGGCGTGGCGCTGGACCTGCAAAAATTGTGGGGCTGGGATAACACCCAGGCCAAGATCCAGCTCACCAACCGTAACGGTCAGAACATCTCCAATGACCGTGTCGGCGACCCGCGTGCCGGCACCTTGAGCTCCTCCCAGGAAGTCTACGGCCGTGGCCACATGGTCCGTCTGACCCAGCTGTGGATCAAGCACCAGTTCCTCGACGGGAAACTGGACGTCAAGGCTGGTTACTTCGGCGAAGGCGAAGACTTCAACACCTTCCCTTGTGAGTTCCAGAACCTGGCATTCTGCGGTTCCCAGGCGGGTAACTGGGCGACCGGTATCTGGTACAACTGGCCGGTCATGCAGGCAGCGGTTCGCGTGAAGTACAACATCACGCCTGAGTTCTATGCGCAGATCGGCGCGTACAACCAGAACCCATCGCAACTTGAGCACGGTAACGGTTTCAAGCTCAGCGGCAGTGGTACCAAAGGCACCGTCTTGCCGGTTGAATTGGTCTGGTCGCCGAAGGTCAACAACCTGCCGGGCGAATACCGTGTTGGTTACTACAAGAGCACGGCCGACGCCAATGACGTCCGTAAAGACGACAACGGCAATGATGCAGCGACCACCGGCAATGCCTATCGCAGCCATGACAGCAAGCACGGCTACTGGTTCGTGGCGCAGCAACAACTGACCACCCATAACGGTGATGCTTCGCGCGGTCTGAACATCGCGGCCAACGCCACCTTCCACGACAAGGACACCAACTTCGTCGACAACTACCAGTCGCTGATGTTTGTTTACAAGGGCCCGTTCGATGCGCGTCCAAAAGACGACGTCGGGATCGGTTTCTCCCGTATCCATGTCAACGATGACGTGAAGAAAAACTCCGAGTTGGTCAACGCCGCCAATGGTGTCACCGACTACAACGATCCACTGTTCGCGCCACTGCGCAGCACCGAGTACAACTACGAGATCAACTACGGTTTCCACGTTACCAACTGGCTGACGGTGCGTCCTAACTTGCAATACATCACTCACCCGGGTGGTGTGGATGAAGTTGATAACGCGCTGGTCGCCGGCCTGAAAATTCAGTCGGTGTTCTAACGCTGTTGCGATAAGCTCCTCTCTATGTGCGCATATTTGCGGACGGCCATGGCTGTCCGCTTTTTTTTGGGGGTGGCGCACCCTCGGGTGACAGATGATTTTCAGGACCGTGGCACATGCTTGAGCATCCGCTACAACGCTTCTTCAAATCCTTGCGCGAACGTCCGGTGTTTGCGTGGGAGCGCTATCAGATGCGCGACGTGCTGGTGATCGACCATCCGCTGTGTCAGGCGGTGTTCAGTCGTCAGGGCGCGCAGTTGTTGCACTTCCAGCCAAAGGGTCAGAAACCCTGGCTGTGGTGCGCGGCGAAATGGCCGCACGTGGGTGCGATTCGCGGCGGCGTGCCGGTGTGCTGGCCGTGGTATGGCCGCCACCCAAGCGAAAACGCCTGGCCGTCCCATGGTTGGGCGCGCCTGCTCGACTGGAAGCTGCTCGACAGCAGCAGTGACGACGATGGCGTGCGCCTGCACTGGCAGTTACAGCTGTGCGACTGGCAAGTGGACTTGCATGCGCACCTGGGCGAACGCATGGATTTGCACATGAGCACCGAGCATCAGGACGACATGCCGTGCCAGTTGAGTCAGGCGTTGCACGCCTATTGGCGTATTGGTGACGTCGGTGAGATAGCGCTGTCTGGGCTCGAAGGAGCGCAAGGTTACGACCAGTTGAACCGCCAGGCTTGCCAACAGGAAGGCGAGTTGCGGGTCGACGGTGGGTGTCAGCGGGTGTTCCAGCATGACGGCGAATTGCAGCTCAAGGACCACGCCTGGCAGCGCGAACTGTGCATCGACACCGGTGATCATGCGGACACGGTGGTCTGGCATCCCGGCTCGCGGCCATTACTGGGCGTGAGCTGGAACGAGATTTCCGAGTTCGTCTGTGTGGAAGCGGCCAGCGGCGGCACCGACAGCCTGTGCCTGGCGCCGGGGGAGCGGGCGTATCTGAGTTTGCAGGCGCGGGTTGGGGCGTAGCTGATAGTGATCATTCCCACGCAGAGCGTGGGAATGATCGTTGTAGGTTAATTAAACTCATCCCCAATCGGATACCGACTGGCATTGAGGCTTTCCTTGATCTTGCGCAAATGCGGCTGGAAGTCCACGCCTCGGCGCAAGGTCATGCCGGTGGCAAGCACATCGAGCACGGTCAGCTGAATGATCCGCGAGGTCATCGGCATGTAAATGTCGGTGTCTTCCGGCAACGGAATGTTCAGGCTCAAGGTACTGGCCTTGGCCAGCGGCGAACCTTCGGCCGTCAGCCCCAGCACCGAAGCGCCGTTTTCCCGGGCGATGCGCGCCACTTCCACCAATTCGCGGGTGCGGCCGGTGTAGGAGATGATCACGAACAACTCACCGGTGTGGGCCACCGAGGCAATCATGCGTTGCATCAGCACATCGGCATGGGCGGTCACTGCCAGGTTGAAGCGGAAGAACTTGTGCTGCGCATCCAGTGCCACCGGGGCCGAGGCGCCGAGGCCGAAGAAGTGGATCTGCCGGGCCTGGATCAACAGGTCGACGGCGCGGCTGATCAGGTTCGGGTCCAGTGCCTGGCAGGCGCTGTCCAGGGACGCGATGGCGCTGCCGAAGATTTTCTGGGTGTAAGCCTCGGGGTTGTCGTCGGCTTCCACCGCACGGCTGACATACGCCGCGCCGCTGGCCAGGCTCTGGGCCAGCTGCAGTTTCAGTTCAGGGTAGCCGCTGACACCGAATGAGCGRCAGAAACGGTTGACCGTCGGCTCACTGACCGACGCGGCCTGGGCGAGGGCGGCGATGCTGAACCGGGTCGCCTGCTGTGGGTTGAGCAGGATCACTTCGGCGACTTTGCGTTCTGCCTTGTTCAGGTCTTCGAGGCGACTCTGGATCTGTTCCAGTAAATTTCGCACGCGGTCCATATGGGGTTCCTAAATTCACCTGCGCAAACAAGCGCTCGGCTATGCAAATTGGGCCTTTGATACGGCCCATAACGGTGGCCTATCCTACTGATGGCTCCGACCGACCACCACTCGGAATCTATATTTTGCGAAAATGTTGTGGTTATTACTACATTTTCCCTTGAGTGATGCCTTGAAAAAAGGTATTTGTAGCTTAACTTGATAAAAGAACAAACATCATGCCTTCGATTACGGTTGAACCGTGCACCTTTGCCTTGTTCGGCGCTCTCGGCGATCTAGCCCTGCGCAAGCTGTTTCCTGCCCTTTATCAACTCGATGGCGCCGGCCTGCTTCATGAGGATACGCGCAT
Source organism: Pseudomonas sp. 05N434 (assembly GCF_056396965.1). Taxonomy (NCBI): domain Bacteria; kingdom Pseudomonadati; phylum Pseudomonadota; class Gammaproteobacteria; order Pseudomonadales; family Pseudomonadaceae; genus Pseudomonas; species Pseudomonas sp. 05N434. Next base: position 9,446 of record NZ_JBFTMK010000020.1, on the reverse strand, counting down.
TATCGCACTGGCCCGTGAACCTGGCAGCGAGCAGCAGCATCTGGCGTTCATCGCCACCGAGTTGCGTCGCTACGTGGGCGCCAAAGAGCTGGATGAAGCCGTGCTCGAGCGCYTCCTGGCCCGGTTGAGTTACCTGCATGTCGACTTCCTCAAGGCTGACGATTACGTCGCCCTGGCCGAGCAGGCCGGCAGCGCCCAGCGGGTGATTGCCTACTTCGCCACGCCGGCGGCGGTTTACGGTGCTATTTGCGAGAACCTGTCAAAGGTTGGCCTGGCCGAAAACACCCGCGTGGTGCTGGAAAAACCCATCGGTTCTGACCTGGAATCCTCGCGCAAGGTCAACGACGCCGTGGCGCAGTTCTTCCCGGAGAACCGCACCTACCGTATCGACCACTATCTGGRCAAAGAGACCGTACAAAACCTGATCGCCCTGCGTTTCGCCAACAGCCTGTTCGAAACCCAGTGGAACCAGAATTACATTTCCCACGTGGAAATCACCGTGGCCGAGCAGGTCGGGATCGAAGGCCGTTGGGGTTACTTCGACAAGGCCGGCCAGCTGCGGGACATGATCCAGAATCACCTGCTGCAGTTRCTGTGCCTGATCGCCATGGACCCGCCGGCCGACTTGTCCGCCGACAGCATCCGCGACGAGAAAGTCAAAGTGCTCAAGGCACTGGCGCCGATCAGCCCGGAAGGCCTGACCACTCAAGTGGTGCGCGGCCAGTACATCGCCGGTCACAGCGAAGGCAAGTCGGTGCCGGGGTATCTGGAGGAGCYTAACTCCAACACCCAGAGCGACACCGAAACCTTCGTTGCCCTGCGTGCCGACATTCGCAACTGGCGTTGGGCCGGCGTACCGTTTTACCTGCGCACCGGCAAGCGCATGCCGCAGAAGCTGTCGCAGATCGTCATCCACTTCAAGGAACCGTCGCACTACATCTTCGCCCCCGAGCAGCGCTTGCAGATCAGCAACAAACTGATCATCCGCCTGCAACCGGACGAAGGCATTTCCTTGCGCGTGATGACCAAGGAACAAGGCCTGGACAAGGGCATGCAGTTGCGCAGCGGTCCGTTGCAGCTGAATTTTTCCGACACCTGGCGCAGCGCACGGATTCCCGATGCCTACGAGCGGTTGTTGCTGGAAGTGATGCGTGGCAATCAGAACCTGTTTGTCCGTAAAGATGAAATCGAAGCCGCGTGGAAGTGGTGTGACCAGTTGATTGCCGGGTGGAAAAAGTCCGGTGATGCGCCCAAGCCGTACGCGGCCGGGTCCTGGGGGCCGATGAGTTCCATTGCACTGATCACGCGGGACGGGAGGTCGTGGTATGGCGATATCTGAATTGAAACTGCCTCAGGGCGTCAGCGCCCATGAGTTCAAAAAACCGATGCTGCTGGCCGAAGGCCTGGCATTGGCAGTGGCCAAACAACTGAGCGACGCGATTGCCGCACAAGGCACAGCGACGCTGGTGGTGTCCGGTGGGCGCAGCCCGGTGGCATTTTTCCAGCACCTGGCCAAGCAGGCGCTGGACTGGTCGAAGGTGGTGGTCAGCCTGGCTGACGAGCGCTGGGTGCCGGTGGAGCATGCCGACAGTAATGCCGGTCTGCTCAAGCGTTACCTGTTGCAAGGTCCGGCGGCCAAGGCCCAGTTCCTGAGCCTCTACAGTGCCACCGCCAACCTGGAGCAGGCCGCCGAGCAGGCTGATCGCTTGCTCGCCGAATTGCCGGCGATCGATGTGCTGGTGCTGGGCATGGGCGACGACGGTCACACCGCATCACTGTTCCCCAACAGCCCGAACCTGGCCGACGCCTTGAAAGTCGACGGCACTCGTCGTTGCTGGCCGATGCTGGCGCCGACCGTGCCGCGTCAGCGCCTGACCATGAGTCGCGCGCTGCTGGCTTCGGCCAGGCACACCGTTCTATCGATTTCCGGTCAGTCCAAGTTGACCACCCTGAGCGCCGCACTGGCCGGTGACGATGTCGCCGCCATGCCGATTCGGGCGTTTCTGCAACCTACGTTAGAGATTTACTGGTGCCCATGAACCAAGGATCAGCCGCTATGACAAACACATCCCCGACCGTTTCCATGGCGGACAAAGTTGCCCTGATCGACAGCCTCTGCGCCAAGGCGCGGATCCTGCCGGTGATCACCATCGCTCGCGAACAGGACGTGCTGCCGTTGGCCGACGCCCTGGCCGCCGGTGGCCTCACGGCGCTGGAAGTGACCCTGCGTTCGCAGTTCGGCCTCAAGGCCATCCAGATCCTGCGCGAAAAGCGTCCGGAGCTGGTGACCGGTGCCGGTACGGTGCTTGATCGCAGCATGCTGGCCGCTGCCGAAGCCGCCGGTTCGCAATTCATCGTGACGCCGGGCATCACCCGTGACTTGCTCGAAGCCAGTGTCGCCAGCCCGATCCCGCTGTTGCCGGGCATCAGCAACGCCTCCGGCATCATGGAAGGCTATTGCCTGGGCTATCGCCGCTTCAAGCTGTTCCCGGCGGAAGTCAGCGGCGGCGTCGCAGCCATCAAAGCCCTGGGCGGCCCGTTCGGCGAAGTTAAATTCTGCCCGACCGGCGGCGTCAGCCCGGCCAACATCAAGAGCTACATGGCGTTGAAAAACGTGATGTGCGTGGGCGGTAGCTGGATGCTTGACCCCGAGTGGATCAAGAACGGCGACTGGGCCCGTATCCAGGAGTGCACCGCCGAGGCGTTGGCGCTGCTGGACTGATCTGATTTACCGGATATACCGGATTTACCAAACACTTCGTTGTGTGTTCTACGGCTTTACGGTGCGCTTGGTCGGTGCACCGTTTTTTTTTGCCTGGTGAAAATCCCCATGACTGTCGAAATGCTCTTTTTAGGATCGACATCACGCGATACATAGTTACCGCATCTCGCCGCACGTCCAGCGTTAATCTGCGTTCATCTTATGGAAGAGAGAACGTCATGGACGACAACACCTCGGCTGCACCCCCACTACCGGTTTATCAACTGTCACCCGAGCAGATCGCCGGTCCGTATTTTCGAAATCCAAAACTGATCAGGCGAAACGTCAGCGAAGGCATGGACGGCATTCCCTTGGTGCTGCGGCTCACGATCGTCGATGCCATGACCGGTCAACCGGTTACCGGGGCATTGGTCGATATCTGGCATTGCAATGCGCGCGGGGCGTATTCGGGCTGGAGCAAGGTCAACCCGGACAAGGAAGTCGATGTGGATGATATCGGGTCGATCCCGCGCACCGACGACGACACCTACCTGCGTGGTGGGCAATTCACCGACAAAATGGGCATCGTGCGGTTTACCACTATTTATCCGGGGTTCTATGCCGGCCGCGCTTTGCATATTCACGTCGCGGTACGCATCACAGCCGGTAATAACTATCTGGAAGAGCGGCACGTCGCCTGGGTCGGCCAGCTTTACTTTCCCGAGGTCGCATCAAGGTCGGTGCTCAATGCCCGTGAGTACAGCGGTCGAGCCGTCTCACCGCTGACCAATGCGCAGGATATGTTTTATCAGCGCATGGGCGGCGAGGCCTCGACCCTGAATATTCACACCATCGGTCGAGACTCGAATGAGGACGGCTTTTTCGGGCACATGACCATCGGTGTCGACACGTTTGCGGCGTCATCGCAAATCAAGCCCGAGGACTTTGATAAATACACTGTGTGACGTCAGCGCAATTCGTTCAACACCCGGGCCAGTACATCCATGTCCGCTGCCATGGTCGTGAGCCCCGGTGTGATGCGGATGCACGGGCCACACGCCGCGCCGCTGCGCGCCACGGTAAACAGGTTGTAGTCGTTGAGCAGGCGCTCGACCATCGCCTGTTGGTCGGCATGCCGGGTAAAGCGCATCGAGGTGATGCCGCAATACAGGCGCGGGTCATCCGGGGTCAGGACTTCGATCCCCGGTAACTCCCGAACGGCATCGACCCAGCGGTTGCGCAGGTAATTGAGCCGAGCGCCCTTGGCGACGGAACCGCCCATGGCCTGATGCTCTTCGAACACCAGCGGCAGGGTCAGCAGGGCCGGGATGTTCGGGGTGCTGTATGGCGTGCGGGCGCGAATGTCGGTGGCCGGGAAATGCATCTCGCCCATATCGGGATCAATGTCGACCAGGCGCTCGGGCGCGATGTAAATGAAGCCGAGAGTCAGCGGCGCACCGATCCATTTGTGCAGGTTGTAGCCGGCGAAGGCGATGCCCAGTTCATCGAGGTTGAACTCGATCTGGCCCAGAGCATGGGCGCCGTCAAGGATCACATCGATGCCATGCTCCTTGGCGGCAGCGGCGATCGCCTGCACCGGCATTACCAGACCGGTGCGATGGGTGACGTGGGTCAGGGCCATCAACTTCAGTCGCGGATAACGTGTGAAAGCTTCGCGGTACGTGGCCAGCAAGCTGTCGAAACTGGCGGGGCGACGGTGCTCGATCTCGATCACTTCCACGCCTCGATAGCGGGCCAGCCAACGCATTGCGCTCTTGACCGTGTCGTACTCCAGATCGCACAGCAGGACCTGATCGCCCGGTTCCAGGCGATTGTAGTTGCGGATCAGCGACTGCAAGCCGTCCGAGGCGTTGCGGGTGAAGGCGACGGCTTCGGCCGGGGCGCCGATCAGTTTGGCCAGCTGCGCGCGAATCTTGACGCTTTCGCCCTGTTCGAAGCGCTGGCGCACATGCACCGAGTTGCCGCGGTTGATGAGCTCGATGTTGCGTTGATACTCCTCGACCACGGTGCGTGACATGCGCCCGAAGTAACCGTTCTCCAGGTTCAGGGGGCCGGGTTCGACAGCGTAGCGGTCGGCAAAGGTCTGCCAAAAGGCTTCATCACGGGCACGGCGGGTGTTATCGGGCATGGGCGACTCGGTGCGATAGGGCGGTTCAGTGACGAGGGGCAGGTTTGCCGTGCTTGGCGCGCAGCGGTTCGAGCAGTTCCGACAGGCCGTTGTGGTCGATTTCCTGCATCAAGGCCAGCAACCCGCCCAGTTCCCCGTGAGGGAAACCTTCGCGAGCGAACCAGTTCAGGTACTGACCGGGCAGGTCGGCGATGATACGGCCCTTGTATTTGCCGAAGGGCATCTCGCGGGTAATCAGCAGTTCGAGCTTTTCGGGATTCATCATCAGTCGTCTTGATTTAGAACAGTCTGGAAAATACAGGCATTCTGCATGCAGGCCAATTGACAGATCATGCAAAAAAAGCGGATACAGATTTCGACTAAAGATTAAATCATTGAAATATAAGTAAAAAATTTCAATTCGAAGCTGGCATGCAGGGTGCAACGATTGATTGCATCTTTCATCAACCGCAAGGAATTGAAAAATGACCGACATTAATAAAGAAGCGATCTCTGTACTCAACGACCTGATTGAAACCTGTAAAGACGGTCAGGAAGGGTTCAAGACTTGCGCTGAAGACATCAAGAATCCCGAACTCAAAAACCTGTTCATTCAGCGCTCCGCCGACTGCGCCTCTGCCGCTGCCGAACTGCAGGCCACTGTGCGTTCCCTGGGCGGTGATCCGGAAACCTCCACCAGTGTCAGCGGCGATCTGCACCGTCGTTGGGTGGATGTGAAGTCGATGTTCACCGGCAAGGATGAAGAGGCGGTGCTGAACGAAGCCGAACGCGGTGAAGACCATGCGAAGAAGGCTTACAAGGACGCATTGGATAAAATCAACAAGTACAACCTGGTGGGCATTCGTGACATCGTTGAACGCCAGTATCACGGCGTGCAACGCAACCACGATCAGGTCAAAGCCCTGCGCAACCAGGCTCGCGCACGCTCGTAAGCGTTCGTTACCCATCAAAAACGCCAGCCAGTCTGGCGTTTTTTTGTGTTCGAGATTGTAGGAGAACGAAACGCTGCATTCACCGTGGCGAGGGGGGCTTTTTGTGGCGAGGGAGCTTGCTCCCGCTGGGGTGCGCAGCGCCCCCAATCGGGCACCTCGATTCACCTGTTCCGGCGCGGAGCAGCTTTTACGACTGCTGCGCAGCCGAACGGGAGCAAGCTCCCTCGCCACAGAAGCCCATCCAGGCCACGGATGAGTGATGAATCAGCCGATGCTGATCGCCGGCAACGTCGGCAATGTCACGGTCTGCTGTTTACGCGGCGCCAGAATCTCCGCCTCGCCATCCACTACCAGTTCATCACGCTGATTGAACACTCGGGTGGCGATCCGCACACGAAACTTCGGCATTTTCTCGAGAATTTCCAGGCGCACCGTCAGCGTGTCGCCAATCTTCACCGGCTTCTGAAAGCTCATCGTCTGACCGATATAAATAGTCCCCGGCCCAGGCAGCTCGCAAGCCACCGCCGCACTGATCAACGCGCCGCTGAACATGCCGTGGGCGATACGTTCCTTGAACATGGAGGCAGCGGCGAATTCGGCGTCCAGGTGCACCGGGTTGTGGTCGCCGGACATCGCGGCGAACAACTGAATGTCGCGTTCTTCGACGGTTTTGCTGTAGCTGGCGGTCTGGCCGACTTCGAGGGCTTCGTAAGGGGTGTTGGTAACCTGGGTCATCTGTCTCGATTCCTGTGACGAATTAAATGAATCCACAAAAAAACTATTCGGCTCTGGGTGGCCGGCGGTTGCTCAAGGCCTGGGCGATCCAGTTCAGCACGTCGGCAGTCACTTCATCGCGATTGCTCTCATTGAACAGTTCGTGCCGGGCCTGCGGGTAAATATTCAAGTGCAGGCTCTGGCAGCCAGCGTCGCGCAGGGCGTGGGCCAGATCTTTCAGACGTTTGCCTTCGCTCACCGGATCACATTCGCCGCCAATTACCAGCAGCGGCAGGCCCGGATCGATCTGGGCGAGATTGGACGCTTTGCTGATTTGCTGCAAGCCGCCGAGCAAATCGATCCATAGCTGATTGGTGCAGCGAAAGCCGCAGAGCGGGTCGTTGGCGTACTTGTCGACCTCGGCCGGGTCGCGGCTCAGCCAGTCAAACGAGGTGCGAGCTGGTTTGAACTTCTTGTTGAACGAGCCGAACGACAGCCATTCGATCAATGCACTGCGACCCTTGGGGCCCTGGCGCAGGCGTTCGAGACGAGCAATTTGGCGCGCTGCGCGATAGAGCGCCACGGGCTGGAAGTTCGAGCCGCTGAGAATCGCCCCGTGCAGGCTGGCGCTGTGGTGCAGCAAGTAAGCCTGGGCGATGTAGCTGCCCATGCTGTGGCCCAACAGCACGATTGGCACGCCGGGATGCTGTTGGCCGATATGTTGGTTGAGGCAGGCGAGGTCACCGACCACTTTGCCCCAGCCATCGCTGTCGGCGAAGTGGCCCAGGGTGCCGTTTTCAGCGGTTTTGCCATGTCCACGCAGGTCCGGTGCGTAAACACCGTAGCCCTGTTCGCAGAGCTTTTCTGCCAGGCGAGCGTAGCGACCGCTGTGTTCCGCCATGCCATGGGCCAGCAGGATCACGGCTTTGAGCGGTGCAGTCGGCAGCCACTGGTTGACGAAGAGGCGGCTGCGGTCGCTCGCGGTCAGCCAGAAAGTGTCATGGATCATGGCGATTCCTTTGCATGGGACTGCATGCGGCATGGGCGTCGTTGCATTGTATAGCGCATCCCGCGCGCGCCGTCTGATCAGGCAGCGCCGGGGCAGCAAGATTCACGGGATCAATGAGGACTGTGCGCATATTTGCCTGATTCACCATAGCTGCTAGTGTCCGGGAAGCACCGCTTTTCAGAAGTGATAGAAAAAGCGGCCCCGGATAGATTCAGGTAATGAGGACAAGAACAATGCAACCTGATTTCTGGAATGACAAACGCCCGGCCGGCGTGCCCCTGGATATCGACCTTGGGGCCTATAAGTCGGTGATCGAGGTGTTCGAGCGTTCCTGCAAGAAATTTGCTGACCGCCCGGCATTCAGCAACATGGGCGTGACCCTGACCTACGCTGAACTGGAACGTTACAGCGCTGCGTTCGCCGGTTACCTGCAAGCCCACACCGACCTGGTGCCGGGGGATCGCATCGCGGTGCAGATGCCCAACGTCCTGCATTACCCGATTGCCGTGTTTGGCGCCCTGCGTGCCGGGCTGATCGTGGTCAACACCAACCCGCTGTACACCGCGCGGGAGATGCGTCATCAGTTCAAGGACTCCGGTGCCCGGGCGCTGGTGTACCTGAACGTGTTTGGACAGAAGGTCCAGGAAGTGTTGCCCGACACTGACATCCAATACCTGATCGAAGCGAAGATGGGCGACCTGATGCCCACCGCCAAGGGCTGGCTGATCAATACCGTGGTCGCCAAGGTCAAGAAAATGGTCCCGGACTATTCAYTGCCCCGGGCCATCTCCTTCAAGAGCGCGCTACGTCTGGGCCGGGGCCTGGGCATCAAACCRCTGAATGTCGGTCTCGACGACATTGCCGTATTGCAATACACCGGCGGCACCACCGGGCTGGCCAAGGGTGCGATGCTGACCCACGGCAACCTGGTGGCGAACATGCAGCAGGCGCGGGCATGCCTCAGTCAACTGGGTGCCGACGGTCAGCCGCTGCTGCGCGAAGGCCAGGAAGTGATGATTGCGCCGCTGCCGCTGTACCACATCTATGCCTTCACGGCGAACTGCATGTGCATGATGGTGACCGGCAACCACAACGTGCTGATCACCAATCCACGGGACATCAAGGGCTTCATCAAGGAGCTGAAGAACTGGCGGTTCTCGGCGCTGCTTGGGCTCAACACGCTGTTCGTCGCGCTGATGGACCATCCCGACTTCAAGACCCTGGATTGCTCCAGTCTCAAACTCACCAACTCCGGCGGCACGGCGCTGGTCAAGGCCACCGCCGAGCGCTGGGAACAGCTCACCGGTTGCCGGATCACCGAAGGTTACGGCCTGACCGAAACCTCGCCGGTGGCCTGCACCAACCCTTACGGCGACAAATCGCGCATCGGCACGGTCGGCCTGCCGGTACCGGGCACGACCCTGAAAGTGATCAACGACGAAGGCGTCGAGCAGCCGTTGGGCGAACGTGGCGAACTGTGCATCAAGGGCCCGCAGATCATGAAGGGCTACTGGCAGAAACCCGAAGCCACCGCCGAAGTGCTGGATGCCGACGGCTGGTTCAAGTCGGGCGACATCGGGGTGATCGACCCGGATGGTTTCGTGCGTATTGTCGATCGTAAGAAAGACATGATCATCGTCTCGGGCTTCAACGTGTACCCGAACGAGATCGAAGACGTGGTGATGGCCCACCCGAAAGTCGCCAACTGTGCGGTGATCGGCGTGCCGGACGAGCGTTCGGGGGAGGCGGTGAAACTGTTTGTGGTGGCCCGTGAGTCGGGGGTCAGCCTTGAAGAGCTGAAGGCTTACTGCAAGGAAAACTTCACGGCGTACAAAGTGCCCAAGCACATCGTGTTGCGTGAGTCGTTGCCGATGACGCCGGTGGGCAAGATTTTGCGGCGGGAGTTGCGGGATATCGCATAAACGGTCGTAGACCGAGGTG
>NZ_JBFTMK010000019.1:0-23687 GCF_056396965.1 Pseudomonas sp. 05N434 | reverse complement strand
GTTCCAGGTAGTACTGGCTCGGCACACGGTTGAGGTACTGCTTGAAGATCCGCTCCAGCTGCCGACGCGATACGCACACATGCTGGGCGATTTCGTCGGTGGTCAGCGGCTCTTCGATGTTGGCTTCCATCAGCAACACCGCCTGGGTGAGCTTCGGATGACTGGAACCCAAGCGGTTCTGCAACGGAATACGCTGGCGCTCGCCGCCCTCGCGAATGCGTTCGACCACCAGTTCTTCCGACACCGCACCGGCCAGTTCGGCGCCGTGATCACGGGCCAGCACCGCCAGCAACAGGTCGAGCACCGACATRCCGCCGCACGCGGTCAAGCGGTCACGATCCCAGTCGAACAGGTGACTGGTGGCAATCACCTTCGGGAAACGCTCGGCGAAATCGTCCTGCCAGCGCCAATGCACGGCAGCGCGATAACCGTCGAGCAAACCCAACTGCGCCAATGGGTAAACACCGGCGGACAATCCGCCGATCACACAACCGGCGCGCACCAGCTGTTTCAACGCACTGCTGAGCGGCGGCGCGAGAGAAGTCGGTGGCTCATCGGCGAGYAGGAACAGTTTCTGAAAGTTTTCGAGCTTGCCGGCCCATGGCTCACCGGGCAATTGCCAGGCGCCGTCGGTCGGCGGTTCGGCCTGCAAAAACGACAATTCGTAAACAACGTCCGGGTGCACACGCTGGGCAACACGCAAGGCCTCCTCAGCCAGCGCAAGCGTCAGAGCTTTAGTGCTGGGCCAAATCAGGAAACCAATTCGATGGGCAGTCATGGCGGGCAATCCGAAACGAAAACAGTGTTAAAGCCAAAGGCGGCTGCAACCAAATTAGACCATCTGGCGCGCGGTGCGCAGCATGACCTAATTTGGTGCGTAACGGGAGCGATTACTTGAGGCTGCCCGAGAGGAATTGTTGCAAGCGTTCCGACTGCGGATTGACCAGCACTTCGCGCGGGTTGCCGCTTTCTTCGACGACGCCTTTGTGCAGGAACACCAGCTGGTTCGACACTTCACGGGCAAAGCCCATTTCGTGCGTCACCACCACCATGGTCCGGCCTTCCTGTGCCAGGGCCTGCATGACTTTCAGCACGTCACCTACCAACTCCGGGTCGAGGGCCGAGGTCGGTTCGTCGAACAACATCACTTCGGGTTCCATCGCCAGCGCACGGGCAATCGCCACACGTTGCTGCTCGCCACCAGACATGTGCCCTGGGTAGGCGTCCTTGCGATGGGCCACGCCGACCTTGTTCAGGTAGTGCTCGGCTTTCTCGCGGGCTTCCGCCTTGGACACACCGAGCACATGCACCGGCGCTTCCATGATGTTTTCCAGCGCGGTCATGTGCGACCACAGATTGAAATGCTGGAACACCATCGACAGGCGCGAACGCATGCGTTGCAGCTGTTTCGGGTCGGCGGCTTTCAGCGCGCCGTCCTTGTTGGCAACCAGTTTCAGCTCTTCATTGTTGAGCAGAATCTTGCCCGCGTGTGGCTGCTCGAGCAGGTTGATGCAACGCAGGAAAGTACTTTTGCCGGAGCCACTGGAGCCGATGATGCTGATCACATCGCCAGCCGCCGCTTTCAGGGACACGCCCTTGAGCACTTCGTGACTGCCATAGCGTTTATGCAGGTCTTGGACTTCAAGTTTGTACATGCGGTCGGTTCTCACAAAAACAGTCAGTCAGTCGTTGAGCAAGCGCCCGTGACGCAGCGCTTCGCGCCCCGCCACCTTGGCCAGCCAGAAACCGGGTTGGGCGTAACGCAGCCGCTCAATGGCAAACAGCACCCCGGACGTACCAGCACACACCGTGCTGACCCGATCCGCCAGCGGATCGATCACTTCAAAAATCTCGTCGCCTGCTTCAACCCATTCACCGGGTTTACGCAGAAAACTCAGCACGCCAGGATGCGGCGCGAACAGCAATTCGGTGCCTTCGAACGGCATGCCTTCGCACGCGTCTTGCGCAGGCTTGGGCCATTCACCGCCGATCAAGCCTTGCTCGGCGAGGAACGCCAGAATGCCTTCGGCGTGAGCTTCTGCCTCAGCGCGACCGGTATCGGCCTGACCACCCAGTTCGATGGTCGTCGCCAGGCAGGCCAGTGGAATCTGCGCATCCGGGAACAGACGCGACAAACGCAGCCACGGCAGCGAGCACGCTTCGTCAAAGGAACTGCCGCCGGAATCTTCCGCCAGCAGACCGACCTTGACGTTCAAGTGCGCAGCCAGTGAACGCCAGTGCGACCAGTGTTGCGGCAAGGCGTACATGTGCAGCGCCGCTTCGCAATCGCAATGCAGATCCAGCACCACATCGGCGGTGCAGGCATGGCTGAGCAAGATACGCTGCATGCCTTGCAACTGGCTGCTCGCCTCTGGCAAAGCTGCCAGGTGATCGCTCATGGCCTGACGGATCAGTCGAATATTGGCATGCGGATCATCACCCAGATGCCCATCGAGTTCGGCGGCCACCGGCGCGCTGAGTTCGACGAAATCCCGGTTGAAGTTCTTGCCGCTGCCCGCTTCGAAACGCCCCTGATGATTGCCTTGCAGCAATTGACCCAGGCCCAATGGATTGGCCACCGGCACCAGTTCGATCACACCGTTGAGCAAGCCTTGAGCTTCAAGTTCGGTCAGGCGTTTTTTCAGCTCCCAGGCCGTGCGCATCCCCGGCAGTTCATCGGCGTGCAGGCTGGCCTGGATATAGGCCTTGCGCTCGCCAGTACCGAAGCGGAACACCGAGATCCGGCGTTCACTGCCCAGGTGGCTCCACGGCAAAGCATGATCGATACGTTCCATATCAATGCTTCCGCGGGGCCAGATAGCCCAGCCAGCGGTGTTCGGCCATTTTGAACAGGCGCACCAGAATGAACGTCAGGCACAGGTAGAACGCGCCGGCGGTGATGTAGGCTTCGAACGGCAAGTAGAACTGAGCGTTGACCGTGCGCGCGGCACCGGTGATGTCGATCAGGGTCACGATCGACGCCAGACTGGTGGTCTGCAGCATCATGATCACTTCGTTGCTGTACTGCGGCAGCGCCCGGCGCAGGGCCGATGGCAGCAGGATCCGCTTGTACATCTTGATTCGCGACATGCCCATGGCCTTGGCCGCTTCGATCTCGCCGTTCGGCGTGGCGCGCAGGCTGCCGGCGATGATTTCGGCGGTGTAGGCGCTGGTGTTGATCGCGAAGGCCAGGCACGCACAGAACGAGGCACTGGACAGCCATGGCCAGAGGAAGCTTTCACGTACGGTTTCGAATTGCGCCAGACCGTAGTAGATCAAGAACAGCTGCACCAGCATCGGCGTGCCGCGGATCACGTAGGTGAACAGCCAGGCACTCATGTTGACCAGCGGCTGCTTGGAGACGCGCATCAGCCCCAGCGGCAGTGCCGCCAGCAAACCGAAGAACAGCGACAGCGCGAGCAGTTTGAGGGTGGTCACCAGCCCGCCGAAGTACAGCGGCAAGGCATCCCAAATGACGTTGTAGTCGAAGATCATAGCTCAGCCGCCCTTACGCCTACCGAGTAGCGCTTCTCAAGATGACGCAATGCCAGCAACGAGACGCTGGTGATCACCAGGTACATCGCCGCCACCGCGAGGAAGAAGGTGAAAGGCTCGCGGGTAGCGTCTGCCGCCTGCTTGGCCTTGAACATCATGTCTTGCAGACCCACCACCGAAATCAGCGCGGTGGCCTTGGTCAGTACCAGCCAGTTGTTGGTGAAGCCCGGAATCGCCAGGCGAATCATCTGCGGCACCAACACCCGGAAGAACACCTGAAAACTGCTCATGCCGTACGCCATGCCGGCTTCTGCCTGACCTTTGGGGATCGCCATGAACGCACCACGGAAGGTTTCCGACAGGTACGCACCGAAGATGAAGCCCAGGGTGCCGATACCGGCGGCCAACGGGTTCAGGTCGATGTAGTCGTCATAGCCGAGCATCGGCGCAACGCGGTTGAGCAGGTCCTGGCCGCCGTAGAAAATCAGAAGGATCAGCACCAGATCGGGAATACCGCGGATCACCGTGGAATACAGATCGCCCAGCCAGGCCAGCCAGCGCACCGGCGACAGACGCAGCGCAACGCCGATCAGCCCCAGGACGATGGCCAGGGCCATGGACGACAAGGCGAGCTGAAGCGTCAGCCATGCGCCATCGAGGATGACAGCCCCGTAGCCTTTCAACATGATTCAGGTCCTCGAAAGTTGGGATGAAAAAATGGCGCAAACCTCAGAGATCCTGTTGCTTGCGCCATTTCGGACTTGTTGCGGGGACGATTACTTGCCGTAGATATCGAAGGCGAAGTATTTGTCCTGGATTTGCTTGTACTTGCCGTTCGCGCGAATGGCCGCGATCGCGGTGTTGATCTTGTCTTTCAGCGCGTCGCCCTTGCGAACCGCGATCCCTACGCCGTCGCCGAAGTATTTGACGTCGGTGAAGGCAGGGCCAACGAAGGCGAAGCCCTTGCCGGCGTCGGTTTTCAGGAAGCCGTCATCCAGCAGGGTAGCGTCTGCCACGGTGCCGTCGAGGCGGCCAGCGGCCACGTCGAGGTAGATTTCGTTCTGCGAACCGTAAGGCTTGATCTCGGCACCCAGCGGGGCCAGGACTTCGCGGGCGAAACGCTCGTGGATCGAACCACGTTRCACGCCGATGTTCTTGCCCTTCAGCTCAGTCAGGTTTTCGCTGACTTGAGTGCCGGCCTTCATGACCAGGCGAGCCGGGGTGTTGTAATACTTGTTGGTGAAGTCCACGGACTTCTTGCGGTCTTCAGTGATCGACATGGACGACAGGATCGCGTCGATCTTGCGCACTTTGAGTGCCGGGATCAGGCCGTCGAACTCTTGCTCGACCCACTGGCACTTGACCTTCATCTCTTCGCACAGGGCGTTGCCGATGTCGTAGTCGAAACCCACGATGCTGCCGTCCGGTGCTTTGGAGGCGAACGGAGGGTAAGCCGCTTCGATACCGATTTTCAGAGGTTTTTCATCGGCGAATGTCGGCAGGGACAGCACGGACAGTGCCAGGGCGCCAAGCAGCACGAGTTTCTTCATCTTGGGACTCCATCGGTAAAGGGCAAAAACGGCAGAGTGAGCGACAGCCCAATATGCGAATGGTTAAACCAAAAAGCGGTGCTGCGTCCTAGGAACCGTGCGCTGATTTCAACGCAGGCAACGACGAGCGAGTGATTGGCATTCTAACGACAGGCCCGAAGCCGATATTTCTTCAATGCGACAACAAATTACAGAAGCACCGAGAATGCCACCTGGGCACGTTGACAGCTCCGCAATTTCATGCAAGAGCAAAAGACAGTGAACCGATCTATGTTGCAAATTGCGGGCCTATTATTGGCAAACCCTTCTAATCCGGCAAGCGTAGCGTTGTGTCTTATTTTTCATGGCGATTGAGAAGCCCTGAAACGGGGCTTTTCGTTTCCCAATGCCTCGTTATCGGGCGGGAGGTTACACATTCAGTTACTTGAAAGGTGATGGGTAACAATGGGAAATGGCCTACGGGGGAAGCCGATAATTATTGGTTGAAGATCAGTACGAAAAAGCCCCACCAGGCTCAACACCTGGCGGGGCTTCGATGACTCAGGAATCGGCGCTTAAGCGACGTTCATGGTCTTGTGCGTATCAATCAAATGCTGCACCACACCCGGATCCGCCAGGGTGGAGATATCGCCCAACCCGTCGTATTCCGCCGTGGCGATCTTGCGCAGAATCCGGCGCATGATCTTGCCCGAACGGGTTTTCGGCAGACCCGGCGCCCATTGAATGACATCCGGCGAGGCAATCGGGCCAATCTCTTTACGCACCCAATTCTTCAGCTCCAGGCGCAGTTGCTCGCTCGGCTCTTCGCCCGCATTCAACGTGACGTAGACATAAATGCCCTGCCCCTTGATGTCGTGCGGCACACCCACCACCGCCGCTTCGGCGACTTTCGGGTGAGCGACCATCGCGCTTTCGATCTCGGCGGTGCCCATGCGGTGGCCGGAAACGTTGAGCACGTCATCCACGCGACCAGTGATCCAGTAGTAACCGTCTGCGTCACGACGCGCACCGTCACCGGTGAAGTACATGCCACGGAAAGTCTTGAAGTAGGTGTCGACGAAACGGTCATGGTCGCCATACAGCGTACGCGCCTGGCCTGGCCACGAGTCGAGGATCACCAGGTTGCCCTCGGCAACGCCTTCGATGATGTTGCCCAGGTTGTCCACCAACGCCGGCACCACGCCGAAGAACGGCCGTGCTGCCGAGCCAGGTTTCAGCGCGTGAGCGCCCGGCAGCGGGCTCATCATGTTGCCGCCTGTTTCGGTCTGCCACCAGGTATCCACGATCGGGCAACGGGACTGGCCGACATTCTTGTAGTACCAATCCCACGCTTCCGGGTTAATCGGCTCACCGACCGAACCCAACAGACGCAGGCTGCTGCCATCGGCGCCTTCAACAGCGGCAGTGCCCGACGCCATCATCGCGCGGATCGCGGTCGGCGCGGTGTAGAGGATGTTGACCTTGTGCTTGTCGACAACCTTCGCCACTCGGGTGATGTCCGGATAGTTCGGCACGCCTTCGAACAGCAGCGTGGTCGCACCGTTGGCCAGCGGGCCATAGACGATATAAGAATGGCCGGTGACCCAGCCGACGTCGGCGGTGCACCAGTAGATTTCGCCCGGGCGGTAGTCGAACACGCGCTCATGGGTCATTGCCGCGTACAGCAAATAACCGCCAGTGGTGTGCTGCACGCCCTTCGGCTTGCCGGTGGAACCGGAGGTATAAAGGATGAACAGCGCTTCTTCGGCGCCCATTTCTTTTGGCGCGCAGACGGTGCCCGCCACTTTCATCAGGTCTTCGTACCAGATGTCGCGATGCTGGTTCCACTTGATGTCGCCGCCGGTACGCTTGCACACGATGACTTTCTGAATGCTGCTGGTTTCCGGGTTGGTCAGGGCGTCGTCGACGTTGGCCTTGAGCGAGATCTTCTTGCCGGCACGAATGCCTTCGTCGGCGGTGATCACCACTTTGGATTTGCAGTCGATGATGCGACCGGCCAGGGCTTCCGGGGAGAAACCACCGAACACCACCGAGTGAATCGCACCGATCCGGGCGCAGGCCAGCATGGCGACCACGGCTTCGGGGATCATCGGCATATAGATGGTCACCACATCGCCGCGGTGCACATCCTGGCCGCGCAAGGCGTTGGCGAACTTGCAGACTTGTTCGTGCAGCTCGCGGTAGGTGATGTTGCGGCTTTCGGCAGGGTCATCCCCTTCCCAAATAATCGCGACTTGATCGCCACGCTCGGCCAGATGACGGTCGAGGCAGTTGTAGGAAACGTTCAGCGTGCCGTCGGCGAACCATTTGATGTCGACATGGTGATCGTCGAAGGACGTCTGCTTCACCGTGGTGAAAGGCTTGATCCAGTCGAGGCGCTTGGCTTGTTCGCGCCAGAAGCCGTCCGGGTTGACGACCGATTGCTGGTACATGGCCTTGTAAGTGGCCTCGTCAGTCAGCGTATTGGCTGCTACCTCGGGACGAACGGGATACAAAGAAGCCGCACTCATCTTTCTTACCTCGGTGGAATAGTTGTTTTTGTATGGCCCCAGTTGTAGCCGGGACGGGCCTATAGAACCATTCGACGATGGTAGTAACAAGCCCCTACAAAATGTGGCTATACCGCGACGAAGCGCTCAAACCCGGCTATTGCGGGGCCTCGCAGGAGCTGGCGAAGCTTGCGATCTTTTGATCTTCGCGGAGATTGTTACCAAATCTGCCAAAAGTGTTTATCAAAAGCACAGCTATATGCCCGCCATTCCCAAGCCTAAAATCGGTCTCGCCAACACGGCAATGTGATTAACCCAGTTGCAGCCCCCACGAAGGCAGTTAATCCAAGACTCTTTACTAAAGCTCCACACGCAATCCTAAAAAGATTGCGTGACCCCATTCGACCTCAGAAAGGTAACTTTTAAATGAAAGCTTTATTGGTTCTGGCCCTCAGCAGTCTGTGCGCAACCGCCATGGCAGACGAGGCTCCGACTGATGCCGCAAAACAACAACCCGTCGTCGAGGAATACACCTACTCCACCCATCTGGACATCGCCAAAGTTGTCTCGATGAGCGAAATCCCGAATGTCTGCGAAGTGGTCCCGGCCAAAATGGTCTACGACGACTCCAAAGGCCAGCGACACATTCTGCGTTACAGCGTCATGGGTAACGGCTGCTCCAACGGCTGATCCGCCCCACTTTTATCTCCCGAGGCTCGACCCATCCTTTTTTAGAGACCAGATGAAGCGCCGAGCCTTGCATCGATAAATACGATTGTTTTAAGCATTTATTTGCACTTTTTAATCTAATTATCTGGCGTAGTATGAATTCCACACCAAGGCAAAACGCCAACGAACCTGGAGCCACTACCATGAAAACCAAACTGATCCTCGCCCTGACCCTTTCCGTCCTGGCCGCCAACACCTTCGCCGCCGATGGGTACGACCGCACTGGCTCGGCTGCCTTCAACGACGCGGCTGTCGCTTCTGACGGATACGACCACACCGGTTCTGCCTCTTTCGCGGCTGACGGTTTTGATCGTACGGGCGCTGCCAAAGTCGCTGCCGATGGCGCCGATCACATCGGTGCCGCCAAGGTTGCCGCTGATGGTACTGACCGCGTGGGTGCCGCTCGTTTCAGCTGAAACCGGGCGCGACATCACAGCCCGACTTCGGTCGGGCTTAGTCATTTCTAGCTAGAAAACTGACGAGATACATTTTTGGTACCTCCCCCGCCTTAAACCCAGCACACGCTAGCCTCACATCATTTCGCCCTGTCTCTTCCCGTAGGTGCGGCAATATGATCGAAAAAAAAATCGGCCTAAAACCTCATCAAAGTCTATACTCTGCGCCGTTGATTTGGCCGTAAAATACTCTTCTACAGGCCTCAACTCTCGGTAAGCCAAGCCCCATGCGGCTGGTAGGCAATTCGCCCTACCACAACGCGACTAGTCGGCTTGCTCCGTACAGAATCCATGTACTGCGTGCGTAATTTTTACTACTGCAAGCTACATTTCCTTTAGATCCAACGCGGCCAGAACCGGCCGTGTGAAAAACCAACCTATCAGTTTTCACACGGGCAATCTGGCCCTCACGCAGGAGACGACACGTCATGCTGAGCTGGGACGAATTCGACAAAGAAGATGACGGCGAAGTCGCTGTAAAAGGCGCCAATGCCGGCCACGCTTCTGAAGCCAACATGGACCGCCTCGACAGCGCCGGTGGTGCCGCCGCTCAAGAGGCCCGCGCCGTGACCGCGACGGACTCCGCCGCCATCGCCCGCGCCAAGGCTGCCCTGGATTCCCTCGACGTCGCCGAAGGCCTCGCCGAACTGGAAGGCGCCTCTGCCCGTGTAGCTGTCGATGAAAAGCGCATGATCAACTGCCGCGCCGACCTCAACCAGCTCGTGCCATTCAAATACGACTGGGCATGGCAGAAGTACCTGGACGGCTGCGCAAACCACTGGATGCCGCAAGAAGTCAACATGACCGCCGACATCGCCCTCTGGAAAAACCCGGAAGGCCTGACCGACGACGAGCGCCGCATCGTGATGCGCAACCTCGGCTTCTTCTCCACCGCCGACTCCCTGGTTGCCAACAACCTGGTCCTGGCCGTGTACCGCCTGATCACCAACCCGGAATGCCGCCAGTACATCCTGCGCCAGGCCTTCGAGGAGGCGATCCACACCCACGCCTACCAGTACTGCATCGAATCGTTGGCCATGGATGAAGGCGAAATCTTCAACATGTACCACGAGATCCCATCGGTCGCGAAAAAAGCCACCTGGGGCCTGAAATACACCCGTTCGATCTCCGATCCGAAGTTCGAAACCGGCACCGTCGAAACCGACAAAGAGCTGCTGCGCAACCTGATCGCCTACTACTGCGTTCTGGAAGGCATCTTCTTCTACTGCGGCTTCACCCAAATCCTCTCCATGGGCCGCCGCAACAAAATGACCGGCGTCGCCGAGCAGTTCCAATACATCCTGCGCGACGAATCCATGCACCTGAACTTCGGCATCGACGTGATCAACCAGATCAAAATCGAAAACCCGCACTTGTGGGATGCCGAGATGAAGGAAGAAGCTTCGCAAATGATTCTGCAGGGCACTCAGCTGGAGATCGAATACGCGCGGGACACCATGCCACGCGGCGTACTCGGCATGAATGCGGCGATGATGGAGGACTACCTGAAGTTCATCGCTAACCGTCGTTTGAGCCAGATTGGTTTGAAGGAAGAGTATCCAGGGACGACTAACCCGTTCCCTTGGATGAGCGAGATCATGGACTTGAAGAAAGAGAAGAATTTCTTCGAGACGCGGGTTATTGAGTATCAGACTGGTGGGGCGTTGAGCTGGGATTGATTTCCGAGCTCGCCGTGATTTGACGATGTAAATCGAAAAATCGAATTGCAAGAGGCCCTGATCTGATCGGGGCCTTTTTATTGGGTAAGAAAATTCTCACTAATTTCGACCTTCGCTACTAAAACTCCTACAACAATTCCAGCACCGTCCGCATTGATGTCGTTTCAGAGCATCTCTAAGCTCTATAGCAGGTGCCTAAGAAACGCCCAACGTAGAAGCTAACTTCCTTTCCTCAGTACGCGCGCTGATATCAGCGATATACGCGTAATCCTGTGAGTGGGAGAAACAGCCTGTTGGGATTTCTTAGATCCTCTACGTCGGGTTCCGGCCCTCTTCCACTCATACGTAGAGGTAATGGATATGCCTGCAGAAACTCCACACCGATCGGTCATGCGTGATCCCTTTAGGCCGACGATCTTCACCCGCCACAACCTCCACCTCCATGCTCTCCTCCTTGAAAACCAGCCATGGTTCTGCGCCCGCGATATTGGCCGTTTGATGGGTGTCCATCTGAGTGATCGCATGGTCAGCAAACTGGATAAAGATCAGCGTCGCGTCTTGTGGATTGAGTATTTCCGGCAACCAGAAAAACAGCTGATGCTCAGTGAGTCCGGCGTGTATGCGCTGTTGGTGTATCACTACGTTCCAGGGAATCGGTTGCTACGAGAGTGGTTGACCCATCAGGTGGTGCCGGCCTTGCGCGATGCAGAGCAATCTGAAAATTCAGATCGGCCGATGTTGAGCTTGTTGGATTGGCCGGAAATGTCGTTGAGTCTGCTGCATTGGCATAATGAAGGTTGGATTCGGTTACGGGATATGCCTTACCTGTTAAATGATCAGACTCAAAGTCGGGTGAATGTGCCGAAACCATGGTGGCGGAGGGTCGTTCAGGTGTTTCAGTCGTAGAAGCATTGGACGGGCTAGGCGCCGTGTTTTAGGAATGCCAGCGAAATCCGTAGCTATTTTTAGCAATTCGCAGACAGCTTTGATTACCAAGTATTGCCCGAGGGTTTTCAACCCTCGGGCAATTGTATCGATATCCCAAGTTAGGGTGATCAGAAGCCGAAGTTCAGTCGTCCGACAAGCAAATCACTTCAAACTTCCCTGCAACACTCCTCTTACAGCACACAGCTACCTTAGGTTAAGTTGTCGAAAACCCAACGCCCACTGAGAATGCCTTTCAGTTGTTCAACGCTCAGCAACTGGTTGGGCTTTTTATGAACAACCGCGTGGCAATTTGCGCAGAGTGTAATCATGTCGGTTGCTGGATCTACCACCTGGTCTTCTTCATATTCAGAAATGGGCTTCACATGGTGTACGTGGATAAAGCCTTTCGCGTGCTCGCCGTAAGCCTTCTCAAAATCAAATTCACAGGCGTTACACCGAAGCCCGTGAATTTTGATTGCTTGCAGCCTAAGCTTTGGGTTGCGCTCATATCTAACGCCGTAATAGGCGACTTTTTTCCCTTCAATGCCGGTAACTCTAGTCTCAAACTCCTGCGCGCCATCGATTGGGCTAGAACCGTCATCCAGTTGCGTCTTCAGCACCGCGTGAGAGCAAATTCTGTCAAATACGGCTTGATCAATTTCCCGAGCACTTCTGCGCCAATAATTGTTTTTTAGTTTTTGAGGAATTGGCTCAAGGTATTCCCCATCAATTTTGTTCGGGACTGCAAACTCAAAAGGCTTGARATCCTCAATATCAGCAAACAGATCACCCTTTGTGCTGTCCTTGTCCGCATATATCTTCCCTACTCGAGCAACACCAAAATAGTGTGGGTTCGCACTCAGGCGCTGATCCGAAAAAGCCTTATTTTTCATTTTCCCTTTGTAGTACAGCACCTCCATTCCTTCGGAGAGCACCGGTCTGTACTGCTTTGGGAAGTGATACCGGGCCCCGGTTTTATCGGACCACTTCGATACATCATTTTCGGCAATGACAGCAGGCATCCATTCATCCTCATAACAGAAGATGAAGCCTACCAAACAACATGAAAATTCCTACAGGCTTCGCGAAAAAACCCCACATTTCGATCAGCAAAGGAAGAGTTTCGCTCCAGCAGCTTCAGCAGCTTCAGCAGCTTCAGCAGCTCAATCAAACCCCGCAGAAACATCTCCTTTTTTACAGATGCCGTAGATAGCAAAATCGTAACTGCACCTCATCGTGCGCGGCCAAACGTGCCACGCGTACGCCCCAGGATTGAAGATATTGACGAATTAAGAGGTGCGTTATCACGCCCCTCCCGCTATTAATACCCTTCCCCACTCAAGGACCCGAGCCCGCCATGAAATTCGACCTCGCCTACTGCCTCAGCCTCGACGACAAGCTGTCGATCTATGACGTGCGCGATTTGAATTTCGACGAAACCATGGAGTTCGATTCCGCCAAAGAGCACTTCCAGTGCCCCAACGATGCCTGTCGTTTGTCCTTCGATGCCGCCAACGTGTTGGGAACGTTCAACGCCAAGAATGTGAATTACGTGCGCACGCCGCACTTCAAGAACATGCCCAGCACGCGGCATGTGGCGGATTGTCCTTATGTCAGTCTGAAGACGCCGGCATCGGGCCTGGAGACGGACGGGGCGGAGTCGGATGACGGTCGGGAGGAGCATTTTCCGTCGGAGTTGTTGCTGACTCGGCGTGAGTATGTGCGTAAGCCTGCGAGCCCGGCGGTGGCAGCGGATGTTTTGCGCGATGCCCCAACACTCACTTCAGCGAGCAGTAACGTCGAGCAGCCAAGCCGGGAGTCGGCGCCGGACAAGACCAGTGTCTTCGCCCATCCCGTTGAGTGTTTTGTGTCGAACTTCGCGGACAAGGAGCTGCTCAAGCGCATGCCGCTGAAGATTGGCGAGCACACGGCGCCTTATGGGTCGTTCTTCAAGAAGATCGAGTACCTGCAGGACAACAAGGGGCTGATTTACTGGGGCAAGATCAAGGAGATCAAGGATTACACCCAGAGCTTTCGCATCGATTTCGAACAGAAGGTCTGGTTCAAGCAACCGGACGAGGCGAAGAAGAAGCCTTATTCGGTCAACGTTTATCTGAGCAAGAAGCTGATCGACAACTACCGCAAGCGCAAAGCGTTTCTGGAAGAGATCAAGCACGCCGTCGACAGTGATGCCGAGTTGTATTGCTTCTTTTATGGCGTGACGCCGGAGTTGAAGCAGGTGCCGAGCAAGAAAAACCCCGAACAGACGTTCGGGGTGTTCAGTGCCAACATCGAGAACCTGGATCACTTCATTATTCGGGAAGCGCCGGGGTTGGCGTCGGGCTAGGGTTTAATTTTTTGGCAGTTCGAGTTTGACCGCGCCGGGGTTTTGCTTGACCACGGAGTACGGCAGCACTGACCAGCCCGGGTCATCGCAATTGCGTTGTACGCGGGCGAAGTACGGTCCCAGGTACAGGCCTTTTGCGGTGAAGTGCCAGTTGGAATAACCCCAAACGCTTTCGTCGGTGTAGTCGCAGCTGTCCTCGTCCGCCGGCTTCTGCATTTCCTCGGGGTACAGCGCGGTGAATTGCTTGATCAGCCATGGTACGAACACTTCGCGCTGATAAGTGAATCGTGCCTTGCTCTCTTCCTCGGTCAACGATGTATCGCTCGCGCCGTCGCGGTCGGCGTGCAGCAGCGGCTTGCCGTTACCCACCCACAGCACGTCTTCCAGCGACAGGCTATGGCCGGTGTGAACGTCGAGGTTGATCGGCGAATTGCCAAAATCCGGGTGAGCGCCGCCGCAGCTGTAGCTGGTGGAGATGTTCAGGCTGACCACATCGGGCGACAGGAATTGGGGGGCGACGCCTTGGTCGAATTCGGCATATTCCCCACCTCCCAGCAAGCAGCCGTGGTAGTTGATGACTTCGCTCCAGAGCCGCTCCAACAATTGCTGATTGATCCGCTGCTGGTCAGCTTTCGGGTAGCCGGACTCGATGCTGAACATGGAGAGACCCGACGCGGGCTCCGTCCACCATTGCAGGTCGTAGCCCATGAAGGACTCTTTCTTGCCCGGTTTGAGTTTCAAGCCTTGCAGGCGCAGATATTCGTAAGGATCGCTTTTCGGCAGCGCGGCGATGAAGGGCAAGGCATCTGCTGCCGGTGTTGGGAGCTTGGCCTCGGTCAATTGCATTTGCAGAACTTTGCCCTTGGGGCCTTTCCATTCGCCTTGCCAGCCGTTGGCCGTTTCTTGCAGCTTCAGGGTTGGCTGGGGTTTGTCTTCACCGTAGCGGTTGTTGCCTTCGGTTAGCGTCAGGGTCTCTTCTTGCAGCGAGCCGCTCAGCTCCAGATCGCGATGGTATTTCTCATAGAAGTAGCGGCCGGTGACTTCGTCCGGCTGGTTGGTGTTGAGCTCCAGCACGATCGGCATCTTGCCCAAGGTACCGGTGAACACTCGTCTCCCGTCCTCGGCATGAGCAGTGGAACACAGCATGAGTAACAGCGTGGCGACTGGCGCCAGGCGTAACAATCCTTTGAACATTGATCGATCCCTGAATGAGTCGGAAGCCGCGCCGGGCAGGTTGCATGCGGCGCAAGTTGAACGGGGGACGGATTATGGCGAGGTTGCAGGGGAGAATCGAGCCTCATTGCACGCCCCACTTCGTCGCCATGCTGAGCATCACCACTACCAGCAAACCAATATAAACCCGCGCATGCACCCGATCCGGTATCCGCCCGATCCACGGCGTGGCCAGCCGAATCCCCACCAGCGACCCAACCGTCAGCACCGCAAACGCCAGCACGTCCACATAGCCGACAAACCACGCCCCCAGATCAAACTCGGTAAACCCCGCCATCGCCATATAGGTCAGCGTTCCGGCCACCGCAACCGGAAGACTCAATGGATTAGCCATGGATGTGGCTTGCGACATGCTGAGGCCACAGCGTCTTAGCAACGGCACGGTCATGACGCTGCCGCCCACCCCAAGAAACGTGGCGATAGCGCCAATTCCCACACCGCCGCCAGACACTTCTGCCCCGCCCAATCGCCGTGGGATTTCGATGTAGGACTGTGTAAGAAAACCGCGTCTGAACAAGCAATCCAGAATGGTCACGCCCAGGTAAACGATGAAGGCAAAACGGATCAACTCACCACTCGCCCGCATCGCGACCACAGCTCCGACGATCGCGCCCAAGCCGATGAACCCGCCCAACGGCCACAAGTAATGGCGAATGAGATTGCCGGCGTGGTGATGTTTTCTGGTGGCGATTAGCGCATTGACGATCATCACGCAGGTCGAGGTGGCTACGGCAATGTGCATCGCCGCTTGGCCGATGGGGTCGTCGATGCCGTGGCTGGCCGTGAGCATGCGGTACAGCAAGGGCACGACGACAAATCCGCCGCCGAAGCCGAACAGCACGGCGGTGACGCCGGTCATGCAGCCGAAGAGTGCCAGCAAGAGGTAGAAAAACATCGCGCATCGTCCGTGGGTTGAGAGTGGCCGACGATAGAGCGATATGGCTTGGCCTGCTTCAGCAAGTCAGCCAATAATGTTTGCGTTTACGCCAACCGCTGGGTGCCGCTCGATGCGCAATGTTTCGATTGATCTGCTGGACGACACGCCACGGCCGGTGGTGGCCATCGGTACGGATTATCCCGACGGTCATCGGTTGCCGCGCCATACCCATCGACGGGCGCAGTTGTTGTATGGCGCCACCGGGGTGATGCAGGTGAGCACGCTCGACGGCAATTGGGTGGTGCCGCCGCAGCGGGCGGTGTGGATTCCGCCGGGGGTGGCGCATGAGGTGTTGATGCTGGGGGTGAGCACTCGCAGTGTGTATATCGAACCGGGGGCGGTTGATCTGGGCAGCCGCTGCCAGGTGATCAGTGTTTCGCCGTTGCTGCGGCATTTACTGATGGAGGCGGTGGAGGTTGCGCTGGAGTACGACGAGGCCGGGCGCGATGGGGCGCTGATCGACTTGTTGCTGCATGAACTGGCGCGCAGTGCTCACCTGCCATTGCACATTCCGTTGCCTGTGGATTCGCGGTTGCTCGGGTTGTGTCAGAGGTTTCTCCGGCAACCGAACGCTCACCAATCGCCGCAGCAATGGGCCGATCAGTTGCATATCAGTTTGCGTACGTTCAATCGTCTGTTCCGCCAACAAACCGGGCTGAGTTTCAGCCAATGGCGGCAGCGAGCCTGCGTGGTGCTGGCCTTGGCGCGGTTGGCGGTGGGCACGCCGGTGACGCGCATTGCCCTGGATTTTGGTTATGAAAGCCCGGCGGCGTTTTCGACGATGTTTCGTCGTGTGCTGGGGCAGGCACCGTCCGTTTGGTTGGAGGGGGCGAAATGACCCCGTAGGAGCGAAGCTTGCCCGCGAAGAATGCACCGCGGTTTCCAGGGATTACGCATCATCGTTCTTCGTGGGCAAGTCGGATCGCCGCACCGCTCGCGTCTACAGGTTCTGCACTGGGCGGATGATTGTCTTGACTGGCTTGTTCTGACAGCAATTCAAAGCTCTGCTCCTTCACATCCTGGGAATCCAGGCCGATTTGCACCCGGAACTCACCCGGCTCGGCGACGTATTCCAGTTGGGCATTGAAGAACTTCAAGTCGTTCTCGTTAATGCTGAAGTGGACTGCTCTCTCCTCGCCGGCCTTGAGCATGATTTTTTGAAAGTTTTTCAGTTCTTTGACCGGCCGGGCGACGGAGGCAACGACATCGCGGATATACAGCTGAACCACCGTTTCGCCGTCACGCTGGCCGGTATTTTTCACCATGATGCTGGCGACGAGGTTGTCGGTCTTGTTCAGTGTGGTCGAAGACAGGGCCATGTCGGTCAGGCTGAAATCGGTATAGCTCAGCCCATAGCCGAAGGGGTAAAGCGGCCCATAGGATTGATCGAAATATTGCGACGTGTAGTTGCGAAGCGCACCCGGCAGATACGGACGGCCGGTGTTCAGGTGGCTGTAGTAATTGGGGATCTGCCCCACGGAACGTGGAAAGGTGATGGGTAATTTGCCGGACGGGTTGTAGTCACCGAACAATACATCCGCAACGGCGTTGCCTCCCTCGGTACCGCTGTACCAGGTTTCCAGAATCGCATCGGCCTGTTTCTGCTCCTTGCCGATCGACAACGGCCGACCGTTCATCAATACCAGTACCAGCGGCTTGCCGGTGGCTTTCAGGGCGGTGATCAATTCACTCTGGCGCCCCGGCAGATCGAGGCTGGTTCGACTGGCCGCTTCATGGGACATGCTGCGGGGCTCGCCCACCACGGCGATGACAACATCGGCTTGCTGTGCAACCTTGACTGCTTCGTCAATCATTTCTTCTGCCGGGCGAGGGTCGTTGGCGATTTCAGACACGCCCTGGTATTCCAGGTATTTAACAACCTCCTGATCCTCCTCGAGATTGGCGCCTCGGGCATAGATCAGCGAGCCCTGGCTCATCGCGCTTTTCAGCCCGTCGTAGATCGTCACCGATTGCGCGGGCACACCACTTGCAGACCAACTGCCCATGATGTCGACGGTACTTTTTGCCAACGGGCCGATGAGCGCGATCGTGCCCTCTTTTTTCAGCGGCAAGAGCCCGTTTTCATTCTTCAGCAGCACCAGTGTCTTGCGTGCCACTTCACGGGCCTGCGCTCTGTGCAGATGGTTTTCGGCGTTGTTATCAGCAGCGCTCTCACTGGCAGCGCCGAGGCGTCGGTAAGGGTCTTCGAACAGCCCCATGTCGTACTTGGCACCCAGTACTTCCCGCACTGCGTTATCAATATCGCTCTGGGAAATGGCGCCAGACTCAAGCAGCCCTGGCAACTCCGGCCCATAGGAGGAGTCGTTCATGCTCATATCAATACCGGCCCTGATGGCGAGCCTGGCCGCGTCGCGAGGATTCCTCGCAACACCGTGCTGAACCAGATCGGTGACCCCGTTATGGTCGCTGATGACCAGTCCCTTGAAGCCCCACGCTTTGCGGAGGAGGTCCTGCATCAACCACTTATTGGCCGCCGCCGGTACACCATTTATCGAGTTAAGCGCCGCCATGACGGCTCCCGCGCCACCCTCGATCGCCGAACGATAAGGTGGCAGGTAGTCCTGGTACATTCGGGTCAGGCCCATGTCGACGCTGTTGTAGTCGCGCCCCCCCTCGACAGCCCCATACAACGCAAAGTGCTTGGCGCTGGACATGATGCTGTCGGGCGCGTTCAGGCTTTGTCCCTGGTAGGCCTGGACCATCACTCTGGCAATGCGCGAAACCAGATAGGTGTCTTCACTGGCAGATTTTTTCGGGCGTCATCTTGTCATCGATAGCGATCAGCCGCAGTTGGCCGACTTTTTCGTCGAGGGTCATCTGATTGATGAGGTTGGTGACAAAGGCATCTTTGTCTGGCGATACCGTATCGGCCAGGACCGGCAGAGTTGTAAAGCTGATCAGGGCACATAGCAGACGTAGTCTTTTCATGATTCCCTTCCCCGCGTAACGCTGTGGCGCACTGCTTTTGAAACGCCACCTTTCCGGCATTGAAGATCAGAAGGCTGACGTTCAATCATTTGGAGCTTTCAGGAAACCGCCTAGAGACAGCGTAGTCGGTCCAACGCCCCTGCCTGAGCGAAAAAAGAGAATCGATCAAAAAATGAGTTTGATCCGGGCGCAAAACAACTGTACAAAAACACAGTACATTTTCGAATCGCCACGCTCGATCCCCGGAGAAAACCATGGCCTCTCTTGCAATGAAAATCACCCTGGAACGCATCGCCCTCTTCCAGTTCACCCCCGCCCACTGCGCCCAGGCCCGAGCGATGCTGGGTTGGAGTGTGGAAGAGTTGTCCGAGGAATCCGGGGTTTCCGTTGACGCCATCCAGCGATTCGAGGCGCAGCGTAATGTGCTGGATGTCACGCGGCTGGCGTTGGCGTATCGGTTTGAATCGCAAGGCCTGGTGTTCTTCCCGGGGTTTGCACCGGGCCGAGGGATGAATGTGAAAGGGTCCACACCGAATCCGGTGGGGCGGGCGGATTATGCGATGGTTGAGTGAGGTTGCAGCAGATGCGGGCCAAAGCCGAACACGTTATGAAAATAGGCATGCTCCTCGAAACCGGTCAGCTGAGTCAGGCTGAGGCGGCCCATAGGCTTGGATTGTCTGAGGAGGAACTGAACGAAATACTCCGTGGAGAATTTTGCGATCTGACCGTGGCAAAAATCTCGGAATATACAAAGCCGTTACTGGACAAACGCAGCTGAAAAGTCCGGGGCGCTTGCACCGCAAGCGCCCCGGCAGCACAACATCAAGCGTTCTGCACGGTCGCCTGATCGCTTACATCTTCCACACCCAACCACCACGCGCCACCACGCTGCGGATACATCACGTTGAACGCCTCGCCCATTTGCGGCGTGGTGATCGACACGTTTCGTTCCCAGGCCAGCGCCAGAATACGGTCGAAAGGTTCGTACCAGGCGTGCATCGACAGGTCGAAGGTGCCGTTGTGGATCGGCAGCAACCAGCGCCCTTTAAGGTCGATGTGCGCTTGCAGGGTTTGCTCGGGCTGCATGTGCACGTGAGGCCACTCGACGTTGTAGGCGCCGGTTTCCATAAGGGTCAGGTCGAATGGGCCGTACTGCTCGCCGATACGTTTGAAGCCGTCGAAGTAGCCGCTGTCGCCACTGAAGAAGATCCGCGTGTCGCCGTCGATCATCACCCACGATGCCCACAGGGTGCTGTTACCGTCGAACAGCCCGCGACCGGAAAAGTGTTGCGAAGGTGTGGCTATGAATTGAAGGCCATCGACCTCGGTGCCCTGCCACCAATCCAGTTGGCGCACTTTGCTAGCGTCGATGCCCCACTTGATCAGAGTGTCCCCCACGCCCAGGGGCGTGAGGAAGTAGCGGGTCTTGTCCGCCAGTTTGAGCACGGCCTGATAATCGAGGTGGTCGTAGTGATCGTGGGACAGGATCACCGCTTCAATCGGCGGCAGGTCTTCGAGGCTGATCGGCGGCTGGTGGAAACGCTTGGGGCCGGCCCATTGCACGGGAGAGGCGCGTTCGGCGAAGACCGGGTCGGTGATCCAGAACTTGTCCTGCAGCTTGAGCAGAAGCGTGGAATGGCCCAGGCGATAGACGCTGTGGTTAGGCGCGGCAATCAACGCCGCCTGGGTCAGGGTTTGCACCGGAACGGGGGCCGACGGCCGGGTGTCGTGCGGTTTGTTGAAGATGAAGTTCCACAGGATGCGCAAGGTTTTGCGAAAGCCTTCGCGCTGCACCGGCACATGGTTTCGGTACTGCCCTTGAGCCTGTCGGGACGCTTCAGGCGTTGAAGCGTTGTTCGCTGGGGAAGTTGAAGTGTCCATGACTGAATGACTCCAGAAAAACCGCACAATCGACGATTTTCCGCTTGGGACGATAAATGGCCAAGGCATGCACGCATCAGCCGAAGATTCAATTTCTCACGGTGCAGGATTAACACAACATTACACTGCACAGTGTAGTTTCTAGGTTGCATCAAAGCCGATCACAAGTAAACTACCAAGTGTAATTCTCCACTTTTTCCTGCCGAAGCGTACTTATGACAGCTCCACRGCGCCTCACCGACCGAAAACGCGAAGCCATCATCCAGGCAGCGATTGCCGAATTCCGTACCCACGGTTTCGATATCACCAGCATGGACAAGATCGCCGCCACCGCCGGCGTGTCGAAGCGCACGGTGTACAACCACTTCCCGAGCAAGGAAGAGTTGTTTGCCGAAATCCTCAATCAGTTATGGACCCGAGTAACGGCCGAACAGGAAACGGCCTACCGCCACGACCTGCCCCTGCGCGATCAGCTGCGCCTGATGTTGCAGGCGAAATTGCAGATGCTGGCCGATGACAATTTTCTCGACTTGGCGCGGGTGGCGATTGCCGCCACCATCCACTCTCCCGAGCGTGCGCAGAACATGGTTGCCCGAATGGGTGAGCGCGAAGAAAGTTTGACCGTGTGGATTCGTGCCGCCCAGGCCGATGGCCGCTTGAAACAGGTCGCGCCTGAGTTCGCTGCGCAACAGATCCACGGGTTGCTCAAGTCCTTTGCCTTCTGGCCGCAGATTTCCATGGGCCAAACGGGCCTGTCGCCCGAGATGCAGCACACAGTGGTGGAATCTGCGCTGGACATGTTCCTGGCGTGCTATGAGTGCTGAACCGAGCTGCAAAAAATGACAACGTCCGCCACTTTATCGCTGTTCGATCGCTCTGAATAAAAACACCGAAATGTGTTTCTGAATGAGACTGGCGCTGGAGCTATAGTGAGCCTCAGTCCCATCCCCTCTTCAGAGAGCATCATGAGCACTCCGACCCACGAAACCGAAACCGAAATCACCGGCCCCGTCGATCACCTGCGCTTCCATCGCCCTCACGCGCACCTGGCACCTACTTTCGGTACCGACCGTTTTGCCCTGCGCGCCGAGGCTTTTGCGCGGTTCTTTGGCACGCCGACCTTCCTTGGCGCCCAGACCTTGGTGGTGGTGATCTGGATTTGCCTGAACCTGTCCGGCGTAACCCAATTCGATGTGTACCCCTTCATCCTGCTCAACCTGGCGTTCAGCCTGCAAGCGGCCTACGCCGCGCCGCTGATTCTGCTGGCCCAGACGCGTCAGGCGGCGCGGGACAAAGCCCAGTCCGAAGCCGATGCGCGACATCGTGAAGCCTTGGCCATCGCCAACAGTGAACGTCAGGCCCAAGCCGCGCGGAACACTGCGCAACTGAAGGAGTTGCTGGAGCAAAACACCCGGCTCACCGAAATCACCAAGACCCTGACTGAGCGCATCGAAAGCCTGACCTCGGAAATGCATCAACACTTCATCAGCAAGGAGCCACCGAAGGTTTGATCCGGAGCGCCCGCCCCAACTCGTCGAACAACGTCACCACCGAGCGCAATGCGCGGCAGTTCGGGCGGGTCAGCAGCCACAGCGCGGTGTCGTAACCGTGCAGGGGCTCGGTCAACGGTTGCAGTCCGTCACCGATCAAAAAGTCCGGCAACGCCGCGATGCCCAGTCCGGCCCGCACCAACTCGGTCACCGACAACATGCTGTTGCAGCGATAACCGGGTGTAACGCCAGGCAACTGCTGGCGCCGCCAGGCGACGGTGGGGTGATCGGGAAGAAAGTCGTCCGGGGCGATCCAGGTTAATGAGGCCAGGTCGTGGGATTCGACCGATTGCAGATAGGCCGCGCTGGCACAGACCCGGTAGGAAATGTCTGCCAATCGCCGGCCAACCAGATGCTCGGGCGGGGTACGGGTCAACCRCAAGGCGATGTCGGCGTCGCGGCGGCTGAGGTTGGCGAAGTCGTTGGAGGTGCAGAGTTCAATAGTCAGTGCCGGGTAAGACGGCATGAACCGCGCCAGTGCCGGTAACAGCMGACTTTGCAGGACCGAATCGGTGCAGGTCAGGCGCACGGTGCCGCTGATGATTTCTCCGCCCTGCTCCACGCCAATGCGCGCCGCCTCCAGTGCTTGTTCGGCGCGTTCAGCCTGCTCGGCCAGGGTCTGAGCCAACGTGGTAGGCAGGTAACCGGTGCGGCTCTTTTCGAACAGTTGCTCGCCCAGCGCGGCTTCGAGGCGACGGACTGCGCGAAACACCGTCGAGACGTCGACCTTCAACAACGCCGAAGCCCGGGCCAGAGAGCCGCCGCGCACCAAAGCGAGGATCAGCGACAGGTCGGGATAGTCCAGCTGATAGTGCGTCGATGCATTGATCACTTGGGATAACGCCAATATTGATTGCGTGAACGCCAATCTATAGTCGGTGCCAGAAATCAACAAGCGTCGAGATCACTCATGGAAACCAACGCCATCCGCATTGCCCTGATCGGTGACTACGATCCACACGTCACCGCCCATCAAGCCATCCCCGTCGCCCTCGGCATGGCCGCCGAACACACCGGCATGAACCTGCAGTTTGAATGGCTGCCCACCGACCGCATCACCGCCGATACGCCACTGGACGACTTCGATGGGTTCTGGTGTGTACCCGCCAGCCCTTATCGCAACATGGATGGCGCGTTACGGGCGATCCGCTTTGCCCGGGAACTACAACGGCCGTTCCTCGGCACGTGCGGCGGTTTTCAGCACGCGGTACTGGAGTTCGCCCGCAACGTGTTGGGCTGGGAAGATGCCGAACACGGCGAGACTTCGCCCGACGCGACACGGGCGTTGCTCACGCCGCTGGCCTGTGCGCTGGTGGAAGCCGTCGACAGCATTCATTTGGTTGAAGGCTCGTTGATCGCCAAGGCGTACGAAAATGCGGAGATTCGTGAAGGCTATCACTGCCGTTACGGTGTGAATCCCGAGTTTGAACGGCAGCTACTGACGCGACAGTTGCACGCGGTTGGCC
>NZ_JBFTMK010000018.1:0-19039 GCF_056396965.1 Pseudomonas sp. 05N434 | reverse complement strand
GGCATCCGCTTCGTTCCCCTCGATTGTCTGTGCCAACCTTCGGAATCCGTCGCGCAACGGCCCAAGCCGCTCGCATGCAACACTCGCCAGCCCCGCCAAAGCCGCCGGGCTGGTGAAGTCGACGTCTACCAAGTCCGTCCCATGCACCTCACCCAGGCAAGTGCGCAGGCTGACCGGCGTGAACATGCGCCTGGCCTCTCCCCCGGTCTCTGCCCCGAGGAAGCTGGAAAAGATTTGCCTATTAGTCTTCATCAGTGCATTGGATATATGGAGGAATTGTTTTTCTTCTTGGCTTTTTTCTTTTTCTTGAACAAAGAACCAAGTGCCTTGCGAATTCGCTTTAACATAGAGCCCCCTAAATTTTCATTGCAGGTATCGATGAATGGCGCGTGCTACGACATCACTGCCAAGGTCGGTAAAGTGCGCGCGATCAACGTATAACCATTCATCATCCGGACGCTCTCTAAAATCATCGATCAAACTGGCAAATCGAATACCCAAGTCATGACAACCGTTGGCCAGACTATCGGCGTAATATTCCGCGACCGTGGGGGCGGATATATCGCCATATAAATGCTGCCAGGTACCAAACCGGGAAATCTGATCAAGCTCATTAAACAGCTTCTGTTCTTCGGCACACGGCGTTCTTACCCAAGTCGCCAAGGGCTGGAGAACAAACGTAAGTTCTGCACCCAAAGAATCCGCGAGGCGTTTCCAGGTAGTCAGACAATTCATGGTGTCTTGCAGAGCGCGTACCAGAGTTTGCGAAACAGGCGGAACCTCAGTCGTTTCGGCCGGCCATTTTGGAAGTTTTCCAGGCGGCAGTTCTGCACCATTTTCCTCAGCAATTTCATCAAACTTTTCGTAATAGTCACCGCAGAAGTAGAACGGTGGCAGATCACCTCGAATGAACTCAGGAAGACGCGCCATGACCAGAGTATTGAAGCCGCCCATGATCACGATGCGTCGCACTTTGGGCAGTCGATGAGCATGCAGCACGAACAGCATCAATTCCTGGGTCGCATTAAAGGTATGCCCCGCGAAATTCAGCCATGGCGTAGCATCGGGATCATGCGTGGACAGGCGGCTCGCTACCGAGGCGGCATCACTGGAAGCCCCGTAACCCAAGGCTGACGAGGCCCCGACCAGTAAATTCACCTCTGATAGCGTGCTGGCCTCGAGGGTGCCGACACTGACCGGCCGACCTTGCGCATCATAGGCCAGGCGAAATCCGAGCCGATCGGTATTGATCGCTTCCGAACGGTAATCGGCGGCATTGAAACCCATCACATAAGGCAAGTACTGGGAACGACTGCGACTGGCGAATTGATCGYAGGTGAGCATCTGGGGTGTTAACTTCACACGTTCCAGACTGGGATCATCCAGCGCAATGCGCTTGCGTCTTTTAAACATGGCCAAGCCACTCCTTTAGCGAGAATCGGAATTCCATTTGATCAGCCAACTTTTTTTGGGACGAACGTCTATTTCGATTATTCAATATCGAAAGTGCGAACCTGCCAATAACGGCCCACAGCAAGCCAGGCACCATAAGTTTGGGATATCAACAATCCAAACTGTTAGATGCATGAAGGTCGAAATTAATTAAAACCGTGCGCGAGCAAAATAATTCACAGCACAATGCGACGAGGCGGGAAATTCAGTGATGATTTTTGCGAGGTGCAATTTGAAGGTATTGCAGACTGCAATACGCTGATACGGATAGCTTCCATGCATTGTATCTTCCTTCTTACTTTTATTCTTTTTTGGCCCATCCGAGGGGCTCATGCGATCGATTCTAGACATTGGATCCCAAATGTCAAATGAAGCACCTGCATTTTATCCAAGAAAAAAAATATTCATGAAAAGGCGCGTAAATCAACAAACCCTATGAATGCCCGGTCAAGTTGCCTGACGACACCCTGCTGCTGGCCGTGTCGCTGATTCTGGTGCCGTCGCTGTTTGCTTTGGCAATGTCAACATGAAGAGCAAGGACAACTCCTTCCAGGGCTTCGCCGCCACGTAGAACGTGGTTGCACTGTGCCTTTACATCATCGACCTGTCGCCGTCGCGTACGCCGGCTCCTGAGCACCTTCCTCCAAAACACCCCCATAGAGTGAGTCGCGTCTGCACCGTCCAAGGCCTTCCAGGCCAAGGACGGTAAGGCGGCTCCGCTTAGGTGAACAGCATCACCCTGAAAAGCGGGGTTTTTATCGCCCGATATTTCTCTTTTAGCCGCCATTGCCTAAGCACCAACCGATATAACGTTTATAACTCGAAGCCGGAAATATTTTAAAAACAGTCCTTTACAGCAAAATAATGACACTACACTTCAACTCAAGCGGCTTGATCCGCTTACGGCGAGCCTGATTCGATCCACAGCTGCCAAGGCCTCTTCAGGTATCGCCGACCACTTGATGTTTCGAGGGCTTTATGGGTATCGCTGCCAGCGAACTGTGCCGTTATGTGATCCGTCCGACATTGATCTACCTCGGGCGCCATAGCGCGACTGCCGAATCCCTGCTGCTGGGCATCGCCGCCAGTCAGTCAGCCCTTGGTTCAGCCCTGCATGACCGCCGTGGACACGGCTTGTACCGGATCGCCGAGCCCCGCCACCAGGCCCTCTGGGATCACTACCTGGCCCTGGACCCGGAGCGGGCGAGCCTGGTTCGCGGCCTGGCCAGCCAGCATGCTTTTCTCAGCGGGCCGCACCTGGAATTGACCGTCAACCTGCGTTACGCCACAGCCATCGCCTGGCTGCTGGTAGAAGAACAGAACACTCCCCTCCCCGCCTCCGATGACTTGCTGGGAATGGCCCGAATCTGGCGCCAGACCTTCCAGCCCCAAGGTCGTTTGCGAGACTTCACCTACGCCTGGCAAACCTGTGTTTCATCGTTGAATCAGGTCGCCTGCTGATTCACCCATTTCAGAAGATCGCCCAACAGGTCGCGATTTTGGTCGGATTGTCCTACAAAACCGCTCTAAATCAAGCAATACAGGCTATGGCGCCCGGACGAAAATGTTGGTAATTTTCGCTCCGGTGATCACCAGGAGTTCTAATAATGAAAAAAGTAATGCTCAAAACCACCCTTAGCCTCGCCGTTGCCTTGGCATCCACCCAGATCTTCGCCAGTGGCTTTGCCCTCAACGAACAAAGCATCAGCGGGATGGGGACAGGTTTTGCCGGGCGATCTTCTTCTGCCGACGACGCATCCACTGTTTTTGGTAACCCTGCCGGCATGTCTCGCCTCAAGCGCGAACAGGTGACCGGCGGTGTTGCATTTATCGACGCGCACGCTGACATCAGTGATGCCAGCTCCAGCCCGAATGGTGGTACCAACAAAGGTGACATGGTCCCTTTCATGGGCGTGCCCATGGGCTACTACGTAAAGCCACTCGATGACCAGTGGGCAGTCGGTTTCGGCGTCTATGCTCCATTCGGTCTGGTGACCGACTACGAGAACGGCTTCGCCGGCCGTTACTTCGGCAGTAAAAGCGAAGTCAAAATCGTGACTCTCCAGCCAACCATCAGCTATGCCTTCAACGACAAGGTGTCGATCGGTTTCGGTCCGACCATCAACCGCATTGACGGCACCCTGGAATCGAACCTGTCACTAAACCCGCGCGCAGCGGACGGTAACGTCAAGATCAAAGGTGACGACACCGCGCTGGGGTACAACATCGGCATCTTGGTACAAGCGACCGACAGCACTCGCGTTGGCCTGACCTACCACTCGAAAGTGAAGTACAAGCTCGAAGGTGACACCAAGGTCAACTACAGCCTCCTCGGGGCTCTGGGTCAGAACCCTAACCAGAAGTACGATGCATCCCTGGACATAACGACTCCTGAATCGGTTGATATCTCGCTCACTCATCAACTGGATGACAAGTGGACCCTCTACGCGGGCAGCACCTGGACTCGCTGGAGCCGCCTGAAAGAAATCAGCGTCGAAAACAGCGGCGTCCCTGCAGCCCTGAACAGCCGGTTTGGTACCATCACCGAAGAACAGAACTGGCATGACACCTGGGCTCACGCCATCGGTGCTTCGTACCAGTTGAACAAACAATGGGTTCTGCGTACCGGTCTGTCCGTCGACCAGGCACCAACCAACAACGAAAACCGCTCCCCGCGCATTCCGACTGGCGATCGCAAGATTTTCAGCCTGGGCGCAGGCTGGAGTCCGACCGACGACCTGACCATCGACGTAGCGTACTCGTACCTGCGCGAAGAGTCGGTCAAGGTCAACAACAGCAACGGCCGCCAGAGCTACAACGCCAAGTATGAAAACTGGGCAAACGGTTTCGGTGTAGGCGCGACCTACCGTTTCTGATCATTCACGGCGAACCTGAACCCCTCGCCGCCTGAATTGAAAAAGCCCCGCACTCTTGTAC
Organism: Pseudomonas sp. 05N434; assembly: GCF_056396965.1. Lineage (NCBI taxonomy): Bacteria > Pseudomonadati > Pseudomonadota > Gammaproteobacteria > Pseudomonadales > Pseudomonadaceae > Pseudomonas > Pseudomonas sp. 05N434. The sequence continues at coordinate 14,650 of NZ_JBFTMK010000018.1, read as the reverse complement.
AGAGGCGGGGCTTTTTAGTGCGCGTCGATCAGGGCTTCGAGGCCAGGGCTTTCTCCACCGCCTCGATGAACTCGGGATTGTCGGGCTTGGTCAGGCTGGAGAAATTGGCGATCACGTTGCCTTGGCGATCGACCACGTATTTGTAGAAATTCCACTTCGGCGAACTGCTTTGCTCGGCAAGGACCTTGAACAAATGCGTGGCGTCATCGCCGCGGACTTTCTGCGGTTCGGTCATGGTGAAGGTCACGCCGTAATTCACGTAACAGACCTTGGCAGTCTCTGCACCATCCTTGGACTCTTGCCTGAAGTCATTGGATGGAACACCGACCACCTCAAGCCCTTGATCCTTGTAGCGCTGATACAGCGCCTCAAGACCTTTGAACTGCGGGGCGAAGCCACAGAAGCTTGCGGTATTGACCACCACCAACGGTTTGCCGGCGAAGCGCTGGCACAAATCGATGGATTCCTTGGCGCGCAGCTTCGGCAATGAGCCTTGCAACAGCTCCGGGCATTCTGCTGCCTGAGCCAGCCCGGAAAAAACCATCAGCAACGCAGGAACTGCAAGCCAGCGCATCGGCATGTCGGTGCATCCTTGAGCAATCGTCAGAACGCGAAACTACTCGCCTTCGCCGCTCGCTAGCAAGCAGCTCGCTAGCAAGCACCCATGCCCAGCTGCATCAATGCCAGCCCACCCTGATGCCAGCCCCACCAAACCAGGGCCAGCAGCAATACGCCGACGGCGATGGCTGCCATCCGCGGCCAAAGACTGTTCATGCGGCACTCACTTGGGTTTGCAGGCGCGCCACCGGCTGCTCGCGCACTGGCCAGTTCAGGGCCGCGGCCATCAGACTCAAGACAATCGCCACCTGCCAGATCAAGTCGTAGCTCCCGGTTCGGTCATACACCACCCCGCCCAACCAGCCGCCGAGGAACGAGCCCAGCTGGTGGAACAGGAAAACAATCCCGCCGAGCATGGACAGATTTCGGACACCAAACAAGGTTGCCACCGTGCCGTTGGTCAAGGGCACCGTCGACAGCCAGAGGAAACCCATGGCCATGCCGAACAAATAGGCCGTGACCTGAGTGACCGGTGCCCAGAGGAACAGTGCAATCACCACCGCCCGCAACAGATACAGAGCGGTGAGCAAGCGCGGTTTGGACATCCGTCCGCCGAGCCAGCCTGCGGTATAGGTACCGAAGATATTGAACAGCCCGATCAGCGCCAGCACCGTGGTGCCGACGGAGGCTGGCAGATGTTGATCCACCAGATACGCCGGCAAGTGCACACCGATGAACACCACTTGAAAACCGCAGACAAAAAAGCCGAACGCCAACAACCAGAACCCTGAATGGGAGCAGGCTTCGTGTAGCGCTTCAGAGAGGGTTTGCTCATGCCCGAGCACCGGCAACGGCTTGTCTTTAAGCATGCTCACCAGCGGCACGATCAGCGCCACCAGCARGCCCAGCACCAGCAATGCCGCAGACCAGCCCAGCCAGCCGATCAGCCCCAGCGTGCCGGGCAACATGGCGAATTGACCGAAGGAACCGGCAGCACTGGCGATCCCCATGCCCATACTGCGTTTTTCCGGTGGTACGGCACGGCCGACCACGCCAAGGATCACCGAGAACGAGGTGCCGGACAGACCGATACCGATCAACAACCCGGCGCTCAAGGACAAGGTCACCGCCGAATCGGACAACCCCATGAACATCAGGCCCAGGGCGTACAGAACACCACCGATCAACACCACCTTTGCGGCGCCAAAGCGGTCGGCCAATGCGCCGGTGAATGGCTGCGCCAGGCCCCAGATCAGGTTCTGYAGGGCAATGGCGAAGGCAAACACTTCGCGACCCCAGCCGAATTCGGCACTCATCGGCGCCAGAAACAACCCGAAGCCGTGTCGCACCCCCAGGGACAACGCCAGAATCAGCGCACTGCCCAACAGCACCCAACCGCACGTACGCCACATCGATGTCATTGTTGTTCTCCGGTAGCGGGTATATACCCGCTTAAGATCGAAAAAACTGGCCTCAAGCCAGTTCGTCCAGCAGTTTCAGCAAGGTTTCACGCTTCTCGGCACCCAGACGGTCGATCAACCGCTGCTGCGCCGCTTCCCAGGCCGGCAAGGCCGCCGCCAGACGTTCGCGCCCTGTCTCGGTGAGCAGGACGATGCGATTGCGCATGTCTTCGCCCTCGACCAGCGTCACCAGACCTTCACCTTCCAGCACCCGTAGATTGCGCCCCAGGGTGCTGCGATCCAGGCCCATGGCCTCGGCCAGTGTCGAGATGCTCGGCTGATCCAGACGCTGCAGGTTGCACAGCAGAGAATACTGGGCAACGTTGATCCCGAAGCCGCCGAGCGCGCCGTCGTAATGCCTGCTGACGCCACGAGCGGCGCGACGCAGGTTAGTGCACAAACATTGAGAAGGAAGCATGGTGCGTGTATATACCCGCGGTTAAATGAAAGCAAATATTTCGACACATTTTACCTGTAACAGCTGGCGAAGCCTGCGTTCGGCTGCGCAGCAGTCGTAAAATCAGAACTTGCGGCGCATCAGGCAGACCGCCTCAGCCGAACTCGCGACCGCTTCGCAGCCGAACGCAGCCTCGCGAGCTCGGCAGCTGCTACCAAGAGTGTGCTGCACCTGAATCCGCTTAGCGGGCTGACAAGCCTCGCTTCTACGGGGATTCAGAGCAGCGCCAACCCCACCAGCACCGCTACTTCCAGCAACTCCAGCAACGCCCCGGCAGTGTCGCCGGTCGTCCCGCCCAATCGCCGCATCATGACTTGCCGCAACCAGACAAACACCACAGCTGCCAGCGCAAGCGCCCACACACCGCTGAGGCCCGCGATCAACACACAGGCCACCGCACTGATCACCAACACCTGTTTCCCGGCCAAACGCGGCAGATGATCGGCCAGCGCCTGCCCCAATCCACCGCGACGCACGTAAGGTGTGGTCAGGAATAATCCCAACAGCGCGCTGCGGGCAATCAGTGGAACGATGATCAGCACTACGCTGTGCTGCTGCTCGATCAACGCCAGCAACGCGGCGAACTTGAGCAGCAACACCAGCACCAGCGTTACCACCGCGATCGGCCCGCTACGCGGGTCTTTCATGATCGTGAGAGTGCGCTCACGGTCGCCATAACCACCGAGCCACGCATCGGCGCTATCGGCCAGGCCATCCAGGTGCAACGCGCCACTGAGCAACACCCACACAGTCAATAACAGTGCGGCATGAAGCAACAACGGCGCGCCCTGCAACAGCCCATTCAGCGCCCACAGAATGGCGCCGAACAGCACGCCGACCAGCGGATAAAACAGCAGCGACCGGCCCAACTCCTCGGGCGTCGGCATGCCCGGCAGGCGAATCGGCAGGCTGCTGAGAAATTGCAGGGCGATCCAGAACGGCAACATGATCAGATCACTTCCCTTAACAAGGCGCCGGATTCAACCGTCAACGAGAACAACGCGCCATGGCCGACCTCAACGTTGAGCAATTGCTCACGCGGCAATCCGCGCGCTTGCGCCAGCAACAATCGCATGACGCCGCCATGACTGATCAGCAGGACCCGCTCACCCGCATAGGCCGCGTGCAACCGCTCAATGGCCGCCAACACCCGCGTCGAAAAGTCGGCAACCGGCTCACCATCAGGCGGCGTAAACGAATAGGGATCGGCCCAGAACAAGCCCAATGCCTCGGCACTGGTTTCCATCAGCGCCGCGGCGCTCTGCCCTTCCCAAGCGCCGAAGTGCAGCTCTTGCAGATCCTTTTCCAGCTGCACCGGCAACCCCAGTTGCGTCCCAAGCTCTTCAGCAAAGCGTGCACAACGCTGCAACGGCGAGCTGACCAAGCGATCCCAAGGGCCCTGCTCAACCACCGCAGCGCGCATCTGCTCCCAGCCCTTGCCGGTCAGCGCATCATCGAGGCTGCCGCGCAGGCCGCCACCGAGTTCGGTTTCGCCATGACGCAACAGGTCCAGGCGCAAGGTCATGCCGGGCGATCCGCCACTGCGGCTTCGGCGAATGTTGCCATCTGTCCGTGCAGGTCGCAGGCCAGGCGCAGCAATGGCACGGCCAACGCCGCACCACTGCCCTCGCCCAACCGCAGACCGAGGTCCAGCAACGGTTCGGCGTTCAGGGTTTCCAGCACATGGCGATGACCTGGCTCGGCACCACGATGACCGAACAGCAACCACTCACGACAGGCCGGATTCAGACGCACCGCCACCAGCGCGGCGACGCTGCAAATAAACCCGTCGACCAACACCGCGACACCTTCCTGAGCACAAGCCAGGTACGCGCCAACCAGCGCAGCGATTTCGAAACCGCCGAGGTTGAACAAGGTTTGCAGCGCATCGCCACGCTGAGCACCATGCAACGCCAAGGCGCGCTCGATGACCTGGGCTTTATGGCTGACACCCGCCGCGTTCAGGCCAGTGCCCGGTCCGGCCAGGTGCACCACCGGGCAATCGAGCAAAGCACAGGCCAAGGCGCCGGCCGCCGTGGTATTGCCGATGCCCATTTCGCCGCCGATGAACAACTGCGCGCCTGCCGCGATGGCGCGCTGCACACTGTCGCGACCAGCCTGCAAGGCGAGTTCGCCCTGGGCCTGAGTCATCGCCGGGCCCTGGACGAAATTCGCCGTGCCCGGGCCGACGTTCAGGTGACGCACACCCGGCAGATTCAATGACGGCGTAACGGTGCCGAGGTCGACTACTTCAAGGGACGCGCCCAACTGCCGCGCCAACACGCTGATCGCCGCGCCGCCGCTGACGAAGTTGTGCAGCATCTGTCCGGTGACTTCCTGCGGAAACGCCGACACCCCTTCGGCGACCACGCCATGGTCACCGGCAAAAATCGCGATCCACAGCTGATCGAGGGTCGGCTTGACCTGCCCCTGCAACCCGGCCAGTTGCACCGCCACCGCTTCGAGCTGGCCGAGGGAACCGGCAGGCTTGGTCAATTGCTGCTGACGCGCCTGCGCCTGTTCGACCACTTGTGCATCGATTGGCTTGCACGGGTTCAGCCACCAGGTGTGAGTCATAATGCAGTTCCTTTCAAAGTCAGGGGCAGGCCGGCGACGGTCAGGACGACACGTTGGCAGCGCTCGGCCAAGGCTTGATGCAGCCAACCGGCTTCATCGACATAGCGGCGAGTCAATTCGCCCAGCGGCACGACACCCATTCCGGTCTCGTTGCTGACAAAAATGATTTCACCCGGCAACGATGCCAGGCAGTCCAGCAGGGCCTCGCGCTCGGCCGACAGGCGCTCGGCGTTATCGAGCATCAGCAGATTGGTCAGCCACAGCGTCAGGCAATCCACCAGCAGGCAACGGTCGACGCCGGCGCTTTCGCGCAGTACGCGGGCCAGCTCCAGCGGTTCCTCGATCAACGCCCATTCGGCCGGACGACGGGCACGGTGATGGGCCACCCGCTCGTTCATTTCACCGTCCAGGGGTTGGCTGGTGGCGATGTAAGTGACGTGGAGCTGACTGTCAGTCGCCAGCTTTTCAGCCAGACGACTTTTGCCGGAGCGGGCGCCGCCGAGGATCAGTTGCAGCATGGTTCATTCCTTAAAATCTTCGATGAGGCCAGTGCAGCCACCTCAAAAACCGCAGAGTTCACGCAACAGCGAGGTATCCAGATGCTTCTCCACCAGATCCGCCAACCGCTCGATATCGCGCTCGCGCAACCCGTGGTAATCCACCTCCTGCACCTCCTGCAAACCAGCCCAACGCAACAGTGCACTGCACGCCGCCGGTGATTCGAACAGGCCATGCAGGTACGTACCGAAAATCTGCCCATCGGCACTTTGCGCACCATCGCTGCGACCATCGTCCAGCTGCACGGCGGCGTTTTCCAGCGCCGGCCCGGTGGTCACGCCGGCATGAATTTCATAGCCGCTGACCTGCGCATCTTCCAGCGCCAGACGCCCACGTACGTTGCGTAACTGCTTCTCTTCTTCGAGCTGCGTTTCGAACGCCAGCAAACCCAAACCGGCACTGGAACCCGGCGCGCCTTCGAGGCCCAGCGGGTCATGCACCTGCTCACCGAGCATTTGCAGGCCGCCGCAGATTCCCAGCACTTTGCCGCCGTAGCGCAAGTGCCGCGCGATCGCCGAGTCCCAGCCGTTGCTCCGCAGGTACGCGAGGTCGCTGCGTACGCTTTTCGAACCCGGGAGGATCATCAGGTCGGCCGGTGGAATCGCCTGGCCAGGGCCGATGAATTGCAGGTCCACTTGCGGATGCAGGCGCAGTGGATCGAAATCGGTGTGGTTGCTGATGCGCGGCAGTACCGGCACCACCACGTTGAGTACTTGATCGGCCTTGTCGGTCTGACGTTGATCGAGGCCGTCCTCGGCCTCAAGATGCAGGTCCATCACATAAGGCAACACGCCGATCACTGGTTTGCCGGTGCGCGCTTCCAGCCAGTCCAGCCCCGGTTGCAGCAAGGCGATATCGCCGCGAAAACGGTTGATGATGAAGCCTTTGACCCGCGCCTGTTCGCTCGGCGACAGCAGCTCCAGCGTACCGACCAAATGCGCGAAAACTCCGCCGCGATTGATGTCGGCAATCAGCACCACCGGGCAGTCCACCGCCTCGGCAAACCCCATGTTGGCGATGTCGCCGGCGCGCAGGTTGATCTCGGCCGGCGAGCCCGCCCCTTCAACCATCACCAGCGGATACGCCGCGCTCAGCCGTTCATGGGAGGCCAGCACCGCCTGCATGGCGATGGCTTTGTAGTCGTGATAGGCGACCGCATTCATGGTGGTGACGGCGCGGCCATGGATGATCACTTGGGCGCCGGTATCACTGTTGGGTTTAAGCAGCACCGGGTTCATGTCGGTGTGCGGTTCAAGGTTTGAAGCCTGGGCCTGCACCGCCTGAGCGCGACCTATCTCGCCACCGTCGGCGGTCACCGCACTGTTGAGGGCCATGTTCTGCGGCTTGAACGGCACCACGCTCACGCCTTGGCGCGTGACCCAGCGACACAGTGCCGTCACCAGTGTGCTTTTACCGGCATCGGATGTGGTGCCTTGCACCATCAACGTTGTCATGGGTTTTCCTTGGCATGGATTTGCAGGGCTTGTTCGAGGCGCGACCAGTCCGCTTCATCCGCAGGTAAACCAAAACGCAGGCTGCTGTTGTGGGTGAACAACCGCAGCAGAATGCCACGCCGGGCCATGAATTCATGCAGCGCTTGGGCGCGCTCGGTGATCAGCCACTGGAACAACGCGCAACCGCCCTGAGGTTTGAAACCATACCGCTCAAGCAGCAACGCCAGACGCTCGCCAGCTTCGTCAGTGCGAATGCGCTGTCGGGTGTGCCCGTCCGTATCCGTCAGGCACGCCTGGCCCAAGACGCGGGTCGGCCCACTGACCGCCCAAGGCCCGACCTGCGAGGCCAACAGTTTGAGCAACTTGCGCTCGGCCAGCACAAACCCGAGCCGCACACCGGCCAGGCCGAAAAACTTGCCGAAGGAACGCAGCACGATCAAGCCGATCTGGTTGGTGAACGGCGCCAGACTCAAATGCGGTGTGTTGTCCATGAACGCCTCGTCCACCACCAACCAGCCACCGCGCTGGGCCAGCCGCGCATGCCAATCCAGCAGGCGGGCCGGGGTCAGGCTCAGACCCGTGGGATTGTTCGGATTGACCACCACCAGCACGTCAAGGTTGTCGAGAAAGAAATCGACTTCCGACTCCAGGACTTCACGCACGACATAACCGTTGCGACGCCAGGCTTCGGCGTGCTCGGCGTAACACGGCGACAGCACGCCGACCTTGCCGGCCCTGCGCAAACGCGGCAGCAACTGAATCGCCATTTGCGAACCGGCCACGGGCAACACCTGGGCCGCACCGTAATAGTCGCAGGCGGCTTGCTCCAGACCGTCATCGGTTTCCGGCAAACGTGCCCAGGCCCGCAGCGGGATATCCGGAACCGGGAATGGCCAGGGCGCAAGACCACTGGACAGGTCGAGCCAATCGGCTTCGGCGATACCGTATTCAAGTGCTGCCTTGCGCAACCGGCCACCGTGTTCAAGCATAGAATTCAGCCCCCACGCAGAGAATCAGCAGCCATAACCATACCCCGCGCTGGACCAATTGCCAGCCACGGTCGATGGAATCGGCATCCGCCGGCACGCCTTCGCCCAACTGCGGACGCTGATGCAGTTCGCCGTGATAAATCGCCGCCCCGCCCAACTCGACACCCAACGCACCGGCACCAGCCGCCATCACAGGCCCGGCATTCGGGCTGTCCCAGGTCGGCCCCTGGGTGCGCCAGCATTTCAGCGCCAGTCGGGTTTTGCCCAACAGTGCGTAGGTCAACGCCACCAGGCGTGCAGGAATGTAGTTGAGGACATCGTCGATCTTTGCGGCAGCCCAGCCGAAACGCTCGAAGCGTTCGTTGCGATAACCCCACATCGCATCCAGGGTGTTGCTCAGACGATAGAGCACCACACCGGGCGCACCCGCCACGGCAAACCAGAACAGCGCGGCGAACACTGCATCGCTGCCGTTCTCCAACACCGATTCGGTGGCGGCGCGGGCGACTTCGGTTTTGTCCAGTTCGCTGGTCTGACGGCTGACCAGATAACCGACGCGTGTGCGCGCCTCAACCAGATCATCGCTGCGCAGGGCCTTGGCCACCGGCTCGACATGCTCGCCGAGGCTGCGCATGCCAAGCGCGCAATAGAGCGCGAGAATCTCGACGATCCAGCCAACATAAGGTGCCCAGGACAGCGCGGTGACCAGCAAGGTCAGCGGCACGACCGCCATCACCCAGGCCGTCACCCCGTGACTGCGCCAACCGCGGCCAGCGGAGTTGAAACGTTGTTCGATGCGATCGGCAAAACGACCGAACGCCACCAGCGGATGCCAGCGTTTGGGTTCACCCAGCAGCGCATCCAGCGCGACCGCGGCGACACTCAACAACGCCACACTCATTGACTCACTCCCCAATAATTTTCATACAGCAACTCGTTGAGCGGACGCGCTTGCGCCCAGCCTTCGAGTACCAGCATCGGCGCTGGATAGAATTCCTTGACCGGCCCCAGGCAAAGAACGGCCAAAGGCTTGGCCCCGACCGGTAAACCCAACAGGTTCGCCAAGGCTTGCGGTTCGAACAGCGACACCCAGCCCATRCCCAGGCCTTCGGCGCGGGACGCCAGCCAAAGGTTCTGGATGGCACAGGACAGCGAGGCCATGTCCATTTCCGGCAACGTACGACGGCCGAAGATATRCCGTTCGCGATCGTCCATCAGCGCAGCGACCAGCACTTCGGCGCAGTCTTGGATGCCTTCGACCTTGAGCTTCATGAATTCGTCGGAGCGCTCGCCGAGGGCTTCGGCGGTGCGGACGCGCTCTTCCTCCACCAGTTGCTGGATCTGTCCGCGCAGCGCCCGGTCGCTGATGCGGATGAACCGCCAGGGCTGCATCAGGCCGACGCTCGGCGCCTGGTGCGCGGCTTCGAGCAGGCGCCTCAGTAACTCGGGCTCGACCGTGCCGCCGCTGAAGTGGCGCATGTCACGGCGTTCGCCGATGGCTCGGTAGACCGCATCGCGCTCGGCTTCGGAAAAGGCGTTTTCTGTCATGACCTGCTCGCGATGGCGGCTTCACGATCGGGTGCCAACAACGCAGCAATCGCCGCCGGATTGGACGGAAAATAAAAGTGCACATAAGAGGCCGTCATCCGCCCCTCACGATAAACCGCCTCCGCCCCTCGCCCGCCATTGGGGCTCAGGCCACGCGCAATCGGCTCAAGCTCGGTGCTGGTCAGCGAGTGGTGATAGGTGTGCCCACGCAGCAAACCTTCGGGCAGCTCCACCGCCTGCAAGGCCAACGCCGCCAAACGCTTCTGCATCACCGCATCACCGGTCAGCAAGCCAACCAATTCAGCGCGAGTACCCTCGACATCGGTCAACGAGTCCAGCAGGTACAACATGCCGCCACACTCGGCCAGCAACGGTTTGCCCGCCGAGTGATGCGCGCGGATGGCGGTCAGCATTGGCGTGTTTTGTGACAACGCCACATGGTGCAATTCAGGGTAACCGCCCGGCAGATAAAGGCTGTCTGCCGCCGGCAACTCGCGGTCGCGGATCGGCGAGAAGAAAGACAACTCGGCGCCCATCGCCCGCAGCAGATCCAGGCTCGCGCCGTAGGTAAATGCAAAGGCTTCGTCCCGGGCCACGGCAATCCGCACACCGGCCAGCAATGGTTCGGCGGCGATCACTTCAGGCGCGGCGAATTCCACGGCAGGCGGTAAAGCCACGTCGCAACTGCTGGCCAGCGAGGCGGCGGCTGCATCGAGGCGCAGATCGAGATCATTCAATTCGCTGGCCTGTACCAGGCCGAGGTGCCGACTCGGCAATTCGATGCCGGTCTCCCGGGACAACGCGCCGTACCAGCGCAAGCCTTCTGTCAGACTGCCTTCGAGCAATTGCGCATGACGCAGGGTGCCAACCCGGTTGGCCAACACACCGGCAAACGGCAAATCCGGCTGATAGCGCGCAAGCCCCAGGGCCAGTGCGCCAAACGTCTGCGCCATCGCGGTGCCGTCAATCACGCCGAGCACCGGCACACCGAAATGCCGCGCCAGGTCGGCACTGGACGGCGTACCGTCGAACAACCCCATGACGCCTTCGATGAGAATCAGGTCAGCTTCGCCAGCGGCTTCCCACAACAGGCGACGACTTTCCTGCTCGCCAACCATCCACATGTCCAGCTGATAGACCGGCGCACCGCTGGCGCGCTCGAGAATCATCGGGTCGAGAAAGTCCGGGCCGCATTTAAACACACGCACCTTGCGCCCCTGATTGCGGTGCAAGCGGGCGAGCGCGGCGGTGACGGTGGTCTTGCCCTGACCGGAGGCCGGYGCGGCAATCAGTACCGCCGGGCATTGACGTGGTTGATTCACAACTCGACGCCTTTTTGCGCCTTGATCCCGGCCTGGAAGGCGTGCTTGATCATGCCCATTTCGGTGACGGTGTCAGCCAGTTCGATCATCTCCGGTTTGGCGCCACGGCCAGTGACCACCACATGCTGCATCGGCGGACGGGCCTGCAAGTCGCTGAGCACCTGATCGAGATCGAGGTAACCGTGCTTGAGGGCGATGTTCAATTCATCGAGTACCACCAGGCCAATCGACGGATCGCTCAGCAGTTCGCGGGACACCGCCCACGCAGCTTCGGCGGCGGCGATGTCACGCTGGCGGTCCTGGGTTTCCCAGGTGAAGCCCTCGCCCATCACATGAAAACGCACCTGCTCCGGGAAACGCCGGAAGAACAGCTCCTCGCCAGTGCTGCTGCGCCCCTTGATGAACTGCACCACACCGCATTGCATGCCGTGGCCCATGGAGCGCGCAAGCATGCCGAACGCCGAACTGCTTTTGCCTTTACCGTTGCCGCTCAGCACCAGCAGCAGGCCGCATTCATTCGGCGAATTGGCGATGCGTTCGTCGATCACGGCTTTTTTGCGCAGCATGCGCGCCAGATGGCGTTCGTCACGATCAGGGGTATCAGTCATGGGGGAGCTCTCCGTTGAGGCTGGATAACGGCGGGCAGGCACAAGAATAGACGGCAAGAAGCCTGGCATCGCCCACCGTGATGCCGCTGAATGGATCAGGCCGGTCTCCGGGCTCATGAGCGGCTCGGGGCCAACTGCGCGCCTTCCCGCATCGTTCATCGACACAGTGGCATCAGGCGCAGTCTTCACTCATTTACCGTTGCGGGGGCAGCGCCGGGATCGTGATCATTCTTCGCTGGAAGAAATCCACTCACCGGCTTCCCTGTTTCACTCTGTCGACCAAGGCCACAGAGCACCTGAAACAAGCCGCGAAGGTTAGAGGGTTGGGGGTGGAGCGTCAATTAAAGACGGGACGCCTTCCGGCGAATAACTGCCGCTGATCAATTATCTGACGCCAATCTTGTGCCACACTGCCAGCAGTGATATCAAAGAGCCACAACCTCACAACACAATAACAAGGGTGAGCCACATGCAAGGCATGATCATCAGCAATCCGAAGCTGGAATTCCTGCGCCCGGTGCTGGAACGCTGGTTTGACTGTATCGACCGCTACAACGCCGTGCGCGGCGATAACGATACGCCTTACTGGTACGACGAAAACGCCAACCTCGGCCTGCTCTCTGCCGCAGCCTGGATGGCGGAAATGGTCACGCTGCAGCAAACACCGTCGCGCAAACAGACCGAAGAAGGCGAACGCAACGCCCGCGCCGATCTGTTTATCGCCACCAGCGAAGAACGCGCGTACCTGCAGGCCACCCAGCGCTGGCCGCGGGTCAACAACCTGAACCTGACCCAGGCACTGGCGGACATCACCAGCGACGCGAAGCGCATCAGCTACGCCAGCGACCTGAAACTCGGCTGCCTGTTTGTCGCCCCGCAAAAAGCCCAGCACAGCGCCACCCCGGAAGAACTCCAGGACATGCTCGACGACCTGCAAAAGGAGCACACCTGCGCCGTGGCCTGGTATTTCCCTTACGCCTACCGCAAGTTGCGCAATGAAGCCGGCAACTACCATCCGGGGATCGCCGTGCTGTTCAAGGAGGCCCGCGGCTGACCGGTTGAACCATCGGGTGTTTACGCTTCTCTATGATTACGTCAATGCATTCATAGGGAAGATCAGTAATGCGCAAACCCCAGCTCATTCTCATCATAGCGCTCGCCGGAGGGCTCGCCGCCTGTGGTGAAACCTCCAGCCTGCAAGTCTCGGACGGCACCGGACCGTCGCCCAAGCTGCCGGAACCGAACAAAACCCTGATCCCGACGGTGAACATCGCCCCGGCGATCGGCTGGCCTCAGGGTAAAAAACCCGTCGCCGCCGCAGGCACTCAAGTAGCAGCGTTTGCCGAAAACCTCGAACACCCGCGCTGGCTCTATGTGCTGCCCAACGGCGACGTACTGGTGGCCGAAACCAACGCGCCGTCCAAATCCGATGACAGCAATGGCATTCGCGGCTGGATCATGGGCAAAGTCATGGGCCGCGCCGGGGCTGGCGTCCCCAGCCCGAACCGCATCACTCTGCTGCGGGACAAGGACCACGACGGCGTCGCCGAAACCCGCACGGTGTTCCTGGAAAACCTCAACTCGCCTTTCGGCATGACCCTGGTTGGCAAAGACCTGTATGTCGCCGACACCGACCGTTTGCTGCGTTTTCACTATGAAAACGGCGAGACAGCGATCAAGTCACAGCCAATCAAAGTGGTCGATTTGCCGGGCGGCACGCGAAATCACCACTGGACCAAAAATGTCATCGCCAGCAAGGACGGCAGCAAGCTGTACGTCACCGTGGGCTCGAACAGCAACGTTGGTGAAAACGGCATGGATCAGGAGGAAGGTCGCGCGGCGATCTGGGAAGTCGATCGCGCCACCGGCAACCATCGAATCTTCGCCTCGGGGATTCGCAACCCGAACGGCCTGGCCTGGGAGCCACAAAGCGGCGCACTGTGGACCGCAGTCAACGAGCGTGACGAAATCGGCAGCGACCTGGTGCCGGACTACATCACTTCAGTGAAGGACGGCGGGTTCTATGGCTGGCCTTACAGCTATTACGGGCAACATGTCGATGTTCGCGTCGAGCCACAAAACCCTGATCTGGTCGCCAAGGCCATTGCACCGGACTACGCGGTGGGGCCCCATACCGCGTCGCTGGGCCTGACGTTCGCCGAAGGCAGCAAGTTGCCCGCGCCGTTCACCCAAGGCGCCTTCATCGGCCAGCATGGCTCGTGGAACCGTAAACCGCACAGCGGCTACAAAGTAATTTTCGTGCCGTTCAGCGCCGGCAAACCGAGCGGACAGCCGCTGGATGTGCTTACCGGCTTCCTCAACGACGAGGGAAAAGCCATGGGGCGGCCGGTGGGCGTGGTGATCGATCAGCAGGGCGGCTTGTTGGTGGCGGATGATGTGGGGAACAAGGTGTGGCGCGTTTCCGCGGCCAAGTAAAGTCTGTCCGTAGGAGCGAGGCTTGCCCGCGAAAGCGGTGTGTCAGTCGATATCAATGTTGACTGTGCTGCCGCCTTCGCGGGCAAGCCTCGCTCCTACAACTCCGCCAGAGCGATCATGACAAACCCCTAGGGATTATGTGCCAAGTGCTCGGGCTGCAGGACGCGCTTGGCGCTCAGGTAGGCTTTCTGCCAGTAAGCCTTGGACAAGCTGTCCAGCTTGACCGTGCCGCCCGTGGCTGGTGCATGGACGAAGCGCCCTTCGCCGACATAGATCCCGGCATGGCTGACCTGGGAGCCACCATTGGTGGCAAAGAAAATCAGGTCGCCGGTTTGCAGGCCTTCCTTGCCGACGTCGGGAGCCTGCATGCCGATCATCTCGCGTGTGGACCGCGGCAAGGAAATGCCTGCGACATCGCGATAGACGTAACCGATCAAACCGCTGCAATCGAACCCGGAATCCGGCGTGTTRCCGCCCCAACGATAAGGCGTCCCCACCAGACCGAGCGCGCGAAACAGCACGTCTTCTGCCGCAGGGGAAAAGGCTTGGGGAGAACCGAAAACAATCGGTGCGCGAACCACCGGCGCAGGTGGCGGTGTGCGGCTGGCGCAGGCGCTGAGCAGCGCAGCGAAGAACATGAGTGCGAGGCGGGCCGACATCGTCATAAACAGAACATCCTGATC
>NZ_JBFTMK010000017.1:0-19311 GCF_056396965.1 Pseudomonas sp. 05N434 | reverse complement strand
GATTAACGAAGACCGTCGATTCACCGGGGCGGGTGTAGCTTTTCACGTAATCGAGCGAGTCGAGTTCTTCGAGTTTTTTCTCGATCCGGTCAGTGACCTGCTTGAGGGTTTCTTCCTGGGTCGCGCCGGGCCAGCGGGTCTGGATCACCATGGTTTTGATGGTGAACGACGGGTCTTCTTCGCGGCCCAGGTTCAGGTAGGAGAACACGCCCATCAACAGCGCGACGAACATCAAATACCATACAAACGACTGATGCTTGAGGGCCCACTCGGATAAGTTGAAACTCCCTTTCATTGCGGGCTGCCCTCGTCAATTCTCACTTTCTGCCCCGGTTTGAGGCTATTCACACCGGCACTGACCACCCGCTCGCCGGATTTCACACCGTTGGCCACGACCACTGTGTCGTCGGTCCGGCTGACCAGGCTGACCTCCCTTGGGGCAACGGTTTGCGTCTGTGGATCGACGACCCAGATCCGTGTTTTCCCATCGACCTCCTGCAATGCGCTCGCCGGCAGTTCGAGGCGTGGTTTGATTTCAGAGCTGAGGGTCACGCTGATCGCCGTGCCGAGGTGAAAACCCGGTGGCGTATCAGTCAGGCTCAGGCGGGCACRACGGGTACGGGTCGCGCTTTGGGCCTGGGGTTCGATTTCGCGCACGATGGCGGTGCTGGTGATGCTCGGGTCCAGTTGCGAGGCGACCTGGAACACCACGTCGGCCGGCAAATCATCGACCAGGGTGTCGGGCAAGTCGATCACCGCTTCCTTGATGTCCGGCTGCGCCAGGGTCACCACTTGCTGGCCGGCGGTCACCACTTGCCCGGCTTCGGCATTCCACGCGGTGACAATGGCTTTGTGATCGGTGCGCAGCTCGACGTAGTTGAGTTGGTCCTTCGCCTGGTTGACGGCGGCCCTGGCTTGATCGAGGGACGCCTGGGTGGTTTTCAGTTCGGTCTGGGCGATGTCCAGTTGTGCCTGAGCGCCGACCCCGCGATTGAACAGTTCCTGCTGACGCCGGGCGTTGGCCTGGGCGTTGATGAGCTGCGCCTGAACACGCGCCAGGTCACCCTGGGCCGAGCGCAACTGGTTCTGCTGATCGGTGGGGTCGAGGGTGGCGAGCAAGGCGCCTTTCTGGACTTCGGCGCCGACATCGACATTGCGGCTGGCGATACGCCCCGGCACCCGGAAACCGACATTGCTTTCGTAACGGGCCTGAATGCTGCCGGCGAACCGGCCGAGATCCTCTTGATGGAGCGCTTTCACTTCCACAGACAACACCGGCCGCACCGGTTCTGGCGGCGCTTCTTCCTTGGAACAGGCGACCAGAAGTACAGCGGCGGACAACAGCAACAGGTGCTTCATGGTTGGGCTCCTGTGGTTGGGGTCTGATCGGTATTTTCGACGACCTCCACCCGTACGCCCGGGTGCAGCAACTGGCCGCCCGCGGTGACGACTTTTTCGCCACCGGTGAGGCCGGCGCTGACAATGACTTTGCCGGTCAGGTAACGGCCAACGGTGACCGTGTGCAACTGCGCCTTGCCCTCGGCGTCCACCAGCCACACGGCCGGGTCGCTGAGGTTTTTGGTCAGGGCCGCCCAGGGCAGTTCCACTGCGGTTTTACCCACTGGCTTGGCCGTGGCGCTCACCACCGAGCCGAGCTGCATGCCTTCAGGGAGACCGTCGAGGCTGACTTTGACTTGCACCGTGCCGGTCTGCGCGGACACCGCTGGCGTGACCTCCCGAACGGTGCCCGTGGTCTTGATTTTCGGATTGTCGAGCAGGCTGACCACAATCGATCGGTCTGACGGCGGTTCGGTCAGTAGCGATTCGTAAACATTGAACACCGCGTCACGCTCGCCATCCCGGGCCAGGCTGAAAATCGGCACCGTGGCCTGCACCACCTGGCCGACTTCGGCCTGGCGCGCAGTAATCACGCCTGGCGCATCGGCAATCAACGCGGTGTAGCTCAGTTGATCGCGGGCGTTGGCCAATTGCGCTTGAGCCGCGCTCAATGCGCTCTGGCTGCTGCGCAAGGCCGCTTGGGCGGAGTCGTATTCACTCTGGCTGGTGTAGCCCTTGGGCAGGAGTTTTTGCTGGCGAACGAAGGCGGCGGCAGTCTGTTTGACCCGCGCCTGCTCGGCAACCACCTGGGCCTGGGCCGAATCGACATTGGTTTGCAGGTCTTTGGGGTCAAGCCTGGCCAGCACTTGTTTGGCCGACACCCGGTCACCGACATCGACCATGCGCTGGATGATCTTGCCGCCCACGCGGAACGACAACTCGGTCTGGACTCGGGCCTGAACATCACCGGTGAGTGTCACCGCAGCGGCGTAATCGGTTGGCTTGACCTCTTGCACGAAGACTCGCGGACGGTCCTTCTCGACGGGCTTTTTTTCGCCACAGGCGGTCAGCAAGGCGAAGAGGCTCAGGCCAACCATTAATTTCAATCCGGGACCCGCCATGCAGACTCCTTTGCGTTGTACGTACGTGCCAGTGACGATACGACTGTGAGCTTAGAACAGGGTTCAACAGGTGCACGGGTTTGCTACGTACCTTATGGCCTGGGGACTATCCTGTGGCGAGGGAGCTTGCTCCCGCTCGGCTGCGCAACAGACGCAAACCTGCTATCTCGTTTTGCCTGACACACCTCGTTTAACTTTTTTGAGCCGCTTCGTAGCCCAGCAAGAGCAAGCTCCCTCGTCACAGACGATCACAGTCGCCGACGATAAGACAAACTGGCGGACCCTGCAGCAGGAAGCTCCCCATGCTCAAAACCCTCGCGGTGGCCAACTACCGCTCGATCAATAAATTGGTGATTCCGCTCGAACGGCTGAACCTGATCACCGGCCCCAACGGCAGCGGTAAATCCAATCTCTACCGCGCCTTGCGTCTGCTGGCGGAAACTGCTCAGGGTGGAGTGGTCAATGGCTTGGCACGCGAGGGTGGGCTGGATTCGACCTTCTGGGCCGGGCCGGAAACCATCACCCAGCGCATGCGCGCTGGTGAAATCCCGGTCCAGGCAACCATGCGACACGGCGTCAAGCGCCTGCGCCTGGGGTTTGCCGGCGAAGACTTCAGCTACTCGATCGCGCTGGGCCTTGCGGAACCGAGTCTTTCCGCGTTTTCTCTGGACCCGGAAATCAAAAGGGAATGCATCTGGTCCGGGCCGTTCTATCGCCCGGCCAGCCTGCTGGTGGATCGCGACGGCCCGATGATTCGCACACGGGCCGGACGCGGCTGGGAGGTGCTGTCCCAGCACACGCCGAATTTCGACAGCCTGTTCGATCAGGTTGGTAGCTTGCGTACCTCGCCGGAAGTCTTGCAGCTGCGTGAATTCATCCGCCGCTGGCGCTTCTACGATCACTTTCGCAGCGATGCCGAAGCTCCGGCGCGACAACCACAACTGGGCACTCGCACGCCGGTGTTGCACCACGACGGTCGCGACCTCGCGGCGGCATTACAGACCATCCGCGAAATCGGCGATCCCGAAGCCTTGCAGGCGGCGATCAGCGATGCGTTCCCCGGCGCGACGCTGAACATCGCACTGCTGCAAGGTGGCCGATTTGCAATCGAGTTTTATCAGGAAGGGTTGTTGCGGCCACTGTCCGCCGCCGAGTTGTCGGACGGGACGTTGCGCTATCTGTTGCTGGTCGCGGCATTGCTGACACCCCGGCCGCCGACGCTGATGGTGCTGAATGAGCCGGAAACCAGTCTGCATCCGGACTTGTTGCCGGCGTTGGCGCGGTTGATTATTCGAGCGTCCGAACAGTGCCAGGTGTGGGTGGTGTCCCATGCGCGGCGCTTGATCTCGGCATTGCAGCAAGACCCGGAATGCAATTGCATTGTGCTGGAGAAAGATTTCGGCCAGACCGGGATGGTCGGGCAGCGGATGCTGGATGAGCCGGTGTGGTATTGGCCCGACTGAGACACACTGATCGTTCCCTCGCTCTGTGGCGAGGGAACAAGCTCCCTCACCACAGGTGGGAACGATCAGCTGAAGCCAATCACCCCTGCCACTTCCCACCCTCGACAATCACGCTCTCAGGCCTGGTGTCGTCGCTCAGCTCTTTACGCACATACTGGTCGTACAGCTTGAGCAAAAACTTATCCTCACCCAGCTTCGCCAACTCCGCATTCACCCAATCACGCAGTTCGATGTTGCCCTTCTTCACCGCCGGGGCGATCGGTGCTTCGGCGCCCAACTTCTGCTCCAGTACACGGTAGCCCGGGTTTTGTTTGGCCCAGCTGAACAGCACCAGATTGTCCTGCGCATAAGCGTCGCCGCGACCATTGGCCAGGGCTTGCAGGGACTCGGAGTTTTTCTCGAACTTCAGCAGTTTCCAGTCCGGGTGATTTTTGGTCAGCCAGACATCGGCTGTGGTGCCCGTGGTCACGATAGTCGTGCGGGTCGCCAGGTCATCAAGGTTCTTCACTGAACTGGCCTGCGGCACCAGCGCCTGCACCGCCACCTTGAGGTTCGGGTTGGTGAAGTCCACCGCTTCCTTGCGCTCCGGGGTGACGGTCATGTTGGCCAGGATCAGGTCGACCTTGTCGCTTTGCAGGAATGGAATCCGGCTCGCCGGCTCCACCGCCACGAACTCGACTTTGTTTTCATCGCCCAACAGATCCTTGGCGAATTGGCGGCCAATGTCGGTATCGAACCCCACGTAGCGCCCGGCTTCATCGACAAAACCGAACGGCGGTTTGTCGGTGAACACGCCGACAATCAGCTTGTCCCGGGCTTTGATCTTTTCCAGGTAACCGGCCGGTGCGCTGCTGACGCTGGCGACTTTCGGCTTGGCCGGCTCTTCGGTTTTGTTGCAACCGGCCAGCAGCGCCAGGCCGAACAGCGGGAGTAGCAGCAGAGAAGACTTGGCAGTTTTCATGGCAGTTCCAATTCCTTTATTTGAGTCGTTTTGGGTAGTGCGGCGACGAAGGAGAACTTCTCCAGGAACTGCTGCGCTCGTGCGGTTTGCGGGTTCGTAAAGAAAATCTCGGGGGGTTGTTGCTCAAGGATGCTCCCAGCGTCCATGAACACGATGCGGTCGGCCACGGCGCGGGCGAAGGCCATTTCGTGGGTGACAATCAGCAGGGTCATGCCCTCGCGGGCCAGCCCCTGAATCACTTCGAGTACCTCCTTGACCATCTCCGGGTCGAGGGCGGCGGTGACTTCGTCAAAGAGCATGACTTGGGGGTTCATGCACAGCGAACGGACGATGGCGATGCGTTGCTGCTGACCACCGGAGAGCTGACGCGGGAACGCGTCGCGCTTGTCCAACAGGCCTACGCGCTCCAGCAAGGCTTCGGCCTGGGCACGGGCTTCGCGGCGGTCGCGCTTCTGCACTTTCACCGGGCCAAGCAGCACGTTATCGAGCACGCTCATGTGCGGAAACAGGTGATAACTCTGGAATACCATGCCGATCTGCTGACGCACTTCGCGCCAGTCGGTGCCCTTGTCCAGCAACTCACGCCCGGCAAAATTCAAGCTGCCGCTGTGAGCGACTTCCAGGCCGTTGAGGCAGCGCAGCAAGGTGCTTTTGCCACAGCCGCTGGGGCCGAGGATGACGATCACTTCGCCCGTTCTCACCTTCAGGTCGATGCCGTTGAGCACCTGCTGCTCGCCGAAAAACTTGTTGAAACCCTTGAACTCGATCAATGCGCTCATGCTTGCGTCCAGCGCCGCTCCAGCACGCGGGAAGCGGCTGACAGCGGGTAGCAGATGAAAAAGAAAAACAGAAACAGCGCGCCGTAGATCAGTACCGATTCGTAGGTGCGCTCGATGATCTGCTGGCCGACCTTGATCACGTCCACCACGCCGATCAGCACCGCCAGAGAGCTGGTCTTGATGATCCGCGTGTAGACGTTGATGGTYGGCGGCGTCATGCGTTTCAGCGCCTGGGGCAGCAGCACGTAGCCATAGAGTTGCGGGCCGTTCAAGCCAATCGACAATCCCGCTTCTCGCTGGCCGCGCGGTAACGAATGCAAGGCGCCGCGCACCACTTCCCCGACTTCGCTGGCGCCCCACAGCGACAGCACCAGCACCGCGCACCAGAAGCTCGGAATGCTCAGGCCGAAAAAAATCGGCAGGCCGAAGAACAACAAATACAACCAGACCAGCACCGGGATCGCCCGGAACAATTCCAGATAAACCCGCAGCATTGCGTTGAGCCATGTCGAATTCAGCGTGCGCAACACGCCGTAGAGCACCCCGCCGACGGTGCTGAAGGCGATGCTCAGGAATGAAATCGACAAGGTTTGTGCAGCGCCCTTGCCCAATTGCGGCAACGACACCATGAGCAACTCAAGACCCGAACTGGCCATGCTGGAGCCTCCTTTCCAGACGGCTGAGCAGCAGCGACAACGGCAAAAACAACAGCACGCAGATCAACGTCAGCACGGCGAGCATTTCGTAGGTTTTGTAATAGAGCGCGATGTAGCTCTTGGTGGTGTAGAGAATCTCCGGCACCGCCACCGCCGAGACCACCGTGGTTTCCTTGAGCAGGAATATGAAATTGGCGAACAGCGACGGCAGGCTGAGGATGCCGGCCTGCGGCAAGATCACGTAGCGCAGCAATTGCCCGTGGGACAAGCCTATTGAACGACCGGACTCAAGTTGCGCCTGGGGCACGGCATCCACGCCGGCGCGCAGGACTTCGGTGAGGTAGGCTCCGCCGAGAAAGGTCATGGTGATGATCGCTGCGGCGAAGCCCGAGACTTTGATGCCCAGGGCCGGCAAGGCGAAGTAGACGAAGAACAACTGGATCAGCAATGGCGTGTTACGCGCCAACTCCACATACAGCCCGACCAGGCGCTGCAGGTAAGGCGTGCGAAACACCAGAATCGTCGCGTTGATCAGCGCCACCAGCAACGAAGTGCCGATGGCGATGAAGCCGACCTGCAGCGTCACGCCAACGGCTTTGAGAAACGCCGGCAGGGTGCTGAGGATAAATGCGTAATCGATGGTCATTGAACATCCTGTACGCCGCTCGGTAAGCGACGATGGCGCAGTCCATGGGCAGTGGATAACCACCCGGCAGGCGCCAACTTTAAAGGTATAAAAAGAGGAATTTAAATACCGTTAAAGCATATTGATATCACGCAAAAAACTATTCTGCGGATTTGCGACGGCAGCGGGGGACGGTTATTTTCCTTTGCGCTGTAGGAGGGATCTTTTTTTCAAAATGCCCCTCCAAGGACGTGCAGCTTTTGGCCAGACTCCCCCGGCCGAACCATCACAAGGAAGAGAACATGGCTGACGTAAAAGTGACGCCGCGGCTGGATCCGCAGGACATCGTGAAATTGCTGGTGGCGCTGCGCAGGGCGTTGAAGACGCGGGTGGCCTGAAATCTTTTGATCTTGGCGCAATAAAAAACGCCGACGCTATAGTAGCCATCGGCGTTTGAAACCTTGAAGGGTTCGAGACTGCAATCAATCAGAACGCCGGCAGTACCGCGCCGCTGTATTTCTTGTCGATGAACGCCTTCACTTCCGGGCTGGTCAGGGCCTTGGCCAGTTTCTGGATGGCAACGCTGTCCTTGTTGTCCGGACGTGCCACCAGGAAGTTCACGTAAGGCGAATCGGCACCTTCGATCACCAGYGCGTCTTTAGCCGGGTTSARRCCCGCKTCCAGCGCGTAGTTGGTGTTGATCATGTCCAGRTCGACCTGRTCCAGMACACGCGGCAGCATSGCCGATTCCAGTTCCTTGAACTTGAARTTGTGCGGGTTCTTGGCGATGTCTTTCGGGGTGGCCAAAGCGTTTTTCGGGTCTTTCAACTCGATCAGGCCAGCCTTCTGCAGCAGGATCAGGGCACGGCCGCTGTTGCTGCCTTCGTTCGGGATGGCGATGGTTGCGCCGTCCTTCAGCTCAGCCAGGGTTTTGACTTTCTTCGAGTAGCCGCCGAACGGTTCGACGTGCACGCCGATCACAGTCACCAGGTTCGTGCCTTTGCCTTCGTTGAAGCTTTTCAGGTACGGCAGGGTCTGGAAGTAGTTGGCGTCCAGACGCTTCTGATCGACCTGCACGTTCGGCTGAACGTAGTCGGTGAAGACTTTGATTTCCAGGTCCACGCCTTCTTTGGCGAGGGTAGGCTTGATCAGTTCAAGAATCTCGGCATGTGGAATCGGCGTCGCCGCAACCACCAGTTTCTCGCCAGCCTGGGCCTGGCCCGCGGTCAGGRCAGCCGCCAATGCGGTGAACAACAGAACCTTTTTCATGCAGTGTCCTTATCGAAAATCACGGTCGTCATCGACGACGGCTAAATGTTTAGGTGCCAGTGAAGTGCTATCGCTGGCGTGACGCGGACGATACCGGGATTTTTTATTCCCGAACAATATCTTTTATTCACTTTCATATTCCATTTTGTTCATACAGCCCCCCTTCCATAAATCCATGCACGACCCTGCAGGAGCGCGACTTGCCCACTAAGCCGTCCTCCAGACAGACCGAGTTGTCTGATTCGCGAGCAAGCTTCGCTCCTACAGAAGCCCCGTCGCTTTGAGCAGGTCTTTCAAGGCCTCTTTTTCGGCGGCGGAGCCGCTGCCGAGGATTTTTTTCAGTTGCTGCTCGATCTGTAGCAACGATGCAGGCGCCTCGGGCAGATTCAAATGCTCCGGCAAAATCTCATCGCCCGTACTCACCAGCAGCGCAAAGTGAATGACGTTCTCCAGCTCTCGGGTGTTGCCCGGCCAACTGTGTTGCTCCAGCAGATGCTGCGCCGCTTCGCTGATCAGTGGCACCGGCAGGTCGAGGCGCTGGCTGTAGATGCCGAGGAAGTATTCGGCCAGCGATAAAATATCGCCCACCCGCTCACGCAAGGCCGGCAGTTCGAGCTGGCCCTCGCTGAGGTAGTGATAAAGCCGCTCATGGAATTTTCCGGCCGCCACTGCCTGGGCCAGATCGATGCTGGTGGCCGCCACCAGACGCACGTCCACCGGGCTCGGCTGGTGCGCACCGACGCGGGTGACTTCGTGGTTTTCCAGGGCTGCGAGCAACTTGATCTGGATCGGCAGCGGCAGGTCGCCGATCTCGTCCAGGTACAAGGTGCCGCCGTTGGCCGAGCCGAACCAGCCGGCACGACTGCTGGCCGAACCGCTGTAACTGCCGGCGGCATAGCCGAACAGTTCAGCATCGGCGTAAGTCGGGCTGATCGCGCCGCAATTGACGGACACGAACAACCCGCCACGATCACTGGCGCGATGGATGTGCCGCGCCAGCAGTTCTTTACCGCTGCCGGTTTCACCGCGAATCAACACTGAGATCGAACGTGGCGCCAGCTGTTCCAGCTCCTGGCGCAACTGCCGGGAACGCGGATCGACAAACACCAGCGCCTTGGCACGGATGCTCAGCGGGCTTTTCTCCGCATCGGGAAAGGTCAGCAATGGCTGACCGAAGGTTTCATGCAAACTCATGGCAGACTCCCGCCCAAAACCGCCGGGAGACGGGGGCGATTTTTAAAGAAAAAGAATGAGGTTCAAGCGCGGCGCAGGGCGTGCTGCTCCATGCGGTTCTGCAGCCGATAAAGGTAGGCAAAACCCTGCTCCCAGCGCCGGTGACCGGACTTCACGTTGATGTGCCCGGCCCCCGATAAAATCCCCGCCTCGGCGCCCCACTGACGCGCCAGTTCAAGCGCGCGTGGCGCGCTCACGGCGGCGTCGTTGTCAGAGCTGACGACCTGGCTCGGGAACGGCAATAAATGGGTCGGGATCGGCGCAAAGTTGCGTAGGGCCGGCGCGCAGGCCGGGCGCTCGACGTCCGCCGGCGCGACCAGCAAGGCGCCGCGCACTTGACGCAAAAATTGCAGCGGCGCGGTGGCTGCCCAATGGGCAACGGTGATGCAACCCAGGCTATGGGCGATCAGGATCACAGGCGTGCTGTCGGCGGCAATCGCCTCGGCCAACGCTGCGACCCAGTCTTCACGACGAGGCGTCAGCCAGTCGGCCTGCTCCACCCGCGCGCTGTTTGGCAGACTGTTCTGCCAGTGGGTTTGCCAATGATCTTCTGGCGATCCTTGCCAGCCCGGCACAATCAGGTAGCGAATTGATTCGTTGCGCATGGGGGAGCTCTCCTGCTGTGTGTCTGTTCCTGATCGAGTATAGGGAGGAGAGTTATATTCGCTAAGGAATAAGAAGCTATTTATTAAGACCAATATCGAATATGCGTTTATCCAAAATAAAAAAGGGGCCGCACCCTGCCAAGGAGACGGCCCCGGAAACTCAAAATCTGTTTGCGCTGATCAACAATCCTGAAGCCGATGATTGGCGAAATCGGTTATCCAATAAAGGAATATTTAATTACTTTATTAGACCTAAATCACATATACGAATCATCTTCGGCAATCGCCGACCCCTCGCTGCTTGCGTCACAACTTAGCGTCCCTTTGGGTCAAATTGATGACGAGCGTTTTTCGCCTTTGAGTTTCCGGGTGCCTTGCTCAAACCTGAGCGGCATGCACTTGACGGGGTTCTGTGGTCGCCTTGTGCGCAAATCGGTTCGCCCGTGCAAACGTCCCGAAATCATTGAACCGAACCCCCATCTCACGCATCACCTCATGCGCCACCGGCACCGTCATCTGGCGGATGTAAAACGGCTCCTTCACCACAAAATGATGGATCCCGTGGCTGCTGCCGAAGTTGAAGCAGAACGCCTGCAACGGCCACAGCCACCAAGGGTTCAAGACCTGAGTCTGCTGAATCACATTCCCCGGCTCGACGTCACCGTAGTAGTGCATGTTCGAGCTGACAAAATGCAGGCAGAACGTGCGCAACACGTTCGGACCGATGATCACCACGACAGCGATGTCGATCACTTGCATCACCGCCAATGTCGTCGCCGACCATTCGATGGGCGCCCCCGATAGATGCGCGATGCCGTTGGCGGCGTGAAAACCGAGGAACACATACCACGCCCCCCAATGCATCAGCGCCAGCGGTGCGTAAACTTTCAGGGAGCGCTTGAGGATGCTGAACTTGTGCGCCCAGGTCTTGGCCCGCAGCATGCGGATAAGCGCCGACATCACGTTGTCGCCAACCATCAACAGCCGCGCAAAACCCCAGCGCTCACCGTTGGTGATCGCCCGCTCTTCCATGTCGGCTTCAGTGCCGGACACCTTGTGGTGGTTGAGGTGCAAATGGCGGCGGATCCACGGATTGATGGTGCTCGGCCGCGCCAGCCACACCAGGCCCATCATCAGGTTATGCGGCACCCGCTGTTTGCGAAAATACATGCTGTGGATCAGGTCATGCTCAAGTTCATGGGTCAACGAGGCGAAGAACGCGTTGACCAACAGGCATGCCCACCAGGCCATGTATCCGTTGATATAGAGCACTGCCGACCCGATCATCCCGGCCAGGGCGAAGGCCAGGATGCCCGCACCCAAGGCGTCCTGATGGTTGAGAATCGGGTAGCTCCGACGCAACTCGACGCCCTTGGCCAATACCACCTGGCGAATATGCGCTGATCGTTGTGCTGCATTCAGTCGCTGGGGACTTGCAGAAGTACCGTCCATGCTTCCATCCTTTGGTTATTGATGTTCGCATCCTGCCCTGTGATGCTTCACACAGCGGTAGCCGTGAACGCCAACCTGTTGACCGGACGCGCCAATCGACATGACTGAACCGACCTCCCTCGCCAGCTGGACCCGCGCCCTGCGCAAGCAGCTCGATGCGCTGGGCCTCGACAGCACCGCCCTGTGCCGACAGGCGGGGCTCGATCCGCAGTTGATGGACGACCCGAACGCCCGTTACCCGTTGTCCGGCACCACACGCCTGTGGGAAATCGCGGTGCAGGTCAGTGGCGACCCGGCGATTGGCTTGCGGGTGTCGCGGTTTGTCAGCCCGACCACGTTCCATGCGCTCGGGTATGCGTTGGTGGCCAGCGGCAGCTTGCGGGAAGTGTTCGAGCGCATCGTGCGTTATCACCAGGTGGTCAGCGATGCGCTGGACCTGGAGTTGACCCGCGCCGAGGATCGCTACCGCTTCCGCCTGAAAATCCCCCAAGGCAACCCCGCGCCAGCCTTCGAAGCCATCGACGCATTCGCGGCGATTTACGTGCGCACCTGCCGTAACCGGCTGGGCCGCGACTACGCGCCGCTGGCGGTTTATCTGCGCCGTCCGGAACCTGCCGACCCGCATCAATGGCACAAAGTGTTCCGTTCGCCGGTGTATTTCGCCGCCGAGGAAGACCGACTGGAATTCGCCCTGGTGGATTTCGACAGCCACCTGGACGACGCCAACCCGGAACTGGCCGAACACAACGAGACCGTGCTCAAACGCACCCTGGCGCAACTCAAGCCCCTGACCTGGGAGCGCAAGGTTCGCGACGCCATTGAAGAGCAACTGCCTGAGGGCGAACCGTCGGCCGATCGCATCGCCGAAGCACTGCACTTGAGCTTGCGCAGCCTGCAACGACACCTGGCGGACGAAGGTTGTCGGTTCGATACGCTGCTCAACGAAAGTCGGGAAAACCTGGCGCTGCTGCACCTGCGCGACCCGCAATGCTCGTTGAGCGAGGTCAGTTATCTATTGGGATTCGCCGACACCAGCAGCTTCAGCCGCGCGTTCAAGCGCTGGACGGGAATGACGCCGGGGCAGTTTCGGGATGGGTTGCGGTAATAGATTCCCAAGGCGTGTTGAGATTTCCGGCCCCATCGCAATTTCTCAAGCACCACTGAAACCGCTACCGCCCCCGATCCCGCCGCAACAGCTTGCGCACCCGCTTCACCAGCTCGCTGACGGTAAACGGCTTGAGCAGGTAATCATCCTCATGCAGCTCCAACCCGCGCAACCGGTCCTCGATGCCGTCCGTGGTGGTGAGCAATAGCACCGGCGTATCGCCGAGCTTGCGGATCTGCTGCAGCAACTGCCAGCCGTTGAGCCCCGGCAGCATCACGTCGAGGATGATCAATTCATATTCGCCAGACTCGATGAAGCGCCGGCCGTCCATGCCATTGAGCGCTACATCCACCGCATAACTCGCTTCGCTCAGGCCTTTGGCCAGGAGGCTGGCGGTCTCGGGTTCGTCTTCCACTAACAGCACACGCATGGCACACCTCGATTGTCGTCTTCACAGGCTAGGCGCGTTCGTGGACAAAGCCCATCAATAAAATCGACAGCGCCTGCAAGTGCACATCAAACCACCGCCAACGCCCGCAACCGCCGCGCATCCAGAATCTCGATCTCGCCATACCTGAGATTCAGAATCCCCTGCCCCTGCAAGTCCTTGAGGATCTGGTTGGTGGTCTGGCGCGACAACGACAGCATCGACGCCAATTGCTCTTGCGGCAGTTGCAGAACGCGGCGCGGCAGGTCGATTTCACCATAGCCCTCGGCGATCATCAGCAAGCGATGGGCCAGGCGCGCCGGGGCTGGCATCAGGCTCAGCTGTTCGAGGTTGATGAAGGTCAGGCGCAGTTTGTGGCTCATCAGCAATGCCAGTTGCTGCCAGTACACCGGGTGTTCGTCGAGCAATGCCAGCAGCGCTGTTTGCGGGATGTGCAACAGAATGCACTGGCCCACGGCGTAGGCATCATGGGTTCGCGGCTGGCCATCGAACAGGCAGATTTCGCCGAACCAGTGCGGCGGTTCCACCAGGCTTAGCAGCGCTTCCTTGCCCTGCTCATTCACCGCGCCAATGCGCACCGAACCTTCAAGCACCGCATACAACCCGCACGGGGGATCACCGCGTTTGAACAGCAGTTGCCCCGGTGACAGCCGCCGAATCCTGGCGATTGCCAGCAGACTATCCTGTAAGGAAACAGGCAAGTGACTGAACCATTGCCCCGTCATCAGGCGCGAACGCCAAACCTGCATGTCCATGAAAACTCCTGGAGATTGTCGCCTGCCTGACAGAGCGAGAGATGAACCCGGGGCATCATCAATCACCCTACAGGAGGAATAACAATGAAAAGCCTCGTTGACCATCTCAGTCAATACGCCGCCTACCACCGTGATCCGCGCAATATCGCCAGCCACTTCGTGGGCATTCCCCTGATCGTCGTGGCGGTCGCGGTGTTGCTGTCGCGTCCGCAATGGGCCGGGGGCTGGCTGTCACCGGCAGTGCTGGTGTCACTGATGTCGGCGTGGTTTTACCTGCGCCTGGAACTGCGGCTGGGGGGGCTGATGACGGTATTGCTGGGTCTGTCGGTCTGGCTGGGGCATATGCTTGCGCAGCAGAGCACATTCGTCTGGCTTGGCGCCGGCATCGGGATGTTTGTGGTGGGCTGGGCGATACAGTTTGTCGGTCATCATTACGAGGGGCGCAAACCGGCGTTTGTCGATGATGTGACGGGGTTGATTGTCGGGCCGTTGTTTGTGGTGGTGGAAGCAGGCTTCCTGCTGGGGCTTCGGACCGAGCTGAAACGAGCCATCGAAGAACGCGCCGGGCCAGTGGCCTTGCGCAATCAACGCTCCGCCGCCTGAGAAAAAGAGCGGTAACGGATTGATACCGTTACCGCTCCAGGTTTCACAGCGTGCCGAACTCGACCCGAACCGTCAGTGCACCGAGGTTGTCCTTCAAACCCGCACCGTAGAGGCCTAGCAGGTCATCATTGATACACAACTGCAGCTCGCCTTGCTGGCCGGCCGGAATCTGCGCCAGATCGCCGATCAGGAAGGGAATGCCAAAGTCACCAACACGGCCGATCAAAGCACCTTCGGCGGCCCCCATCAGCGTATAGCCGAACTTGGCGATGTAGTTCGGATTGCCCTTTCCATCCACCCAATTACCCTCCGGGCTGGCGCACCATAAGCCAAGGACACAACGAGCCAGACGTGGAACCAGACCGTTGATCTGTACACCGGTGCCCTGCCAGGGCAGATTGGCCAGAACCTCCACCGTCGCAGCCTTCAGGTCGTTGGCCAGCGTATCCCCGGCCTGGAACGACAACGCAGCAATCGTCAGGCTCGGGTTCGAAGTGCCGGTGCTGGGGAAGACACCATCGCCCACCAGGAACAGGTTCTTGTGGTCCCAACTGCGCTGGTATTTGTCGACGACCGATTTGGTTGGATCATCGCCCATGCGATAGGTCCCCATCAGGTGTCCGGCGCCCTGGAAACTGTAGGGCTCATTGTCATAGGTGAACGTCCCGGGCGTGAGAGGCTTCGTCAGCTCCACCGCGCCGAGCAGTTCGGTGATGATGTGAGTCGCCAACTTCTTCGCCTGCTTGAAGCCCTCCTTGGTGTATTTGGACAGGTCATAGTGAATTTCCGGCCGGGGAATGCCGAGCCGGTCCTTGTACTCGGTCGACGGCACGATGTAACACGTGGGGTGATCGGGATCGTCCTCGACCTGCTCCACCAGAAACGCGATCCGGAACTGACGGATGAACAAGTCGTTGAGCTTTTGAACCAATGCTGTCCCATAGAGCACTTGCTGTGGTTTCAAGGCCGGCGGTAGCGGGTTGGTTTGACTGTGATTCGCCCCGTCGATGAAGTCAGCCACGGTGGTGTAAGGATCGGTGGCCGGCCAGTTCCAGCCCTCGTTACCGATTTCGATGCGCCACGCCGCTCGAGATGTGCGAAAGTCACCGTCACGCAAACTCTCGATGCCCGCCGTGGACAGAGGACCCCGGTACGGAAAAACCGCCTTGCCTTCAGGCATCAGCCCCCATGCCAGGTAGATCGGGTGATCGGCCAGGCTGCGTCCCACCTGTCCACTGCTGTTGGCCACACCTTTGGGCCAGGCATCGCTGACCGAGTTGAGCAATAACTTGGGTGTCTCGATGGCATGGGCGGCGATCACATAACGCTGCCCGATAGCGACGCCGGTTCCAGTGACCGGGCCGTCGCCAAGCTGATACTGAATGAATTCGATACCGTTGATATTGCTGTCCGCCCCGACGGTCACTTTGCTCGCCACGGTTCGGTACAACACCTTGACCTTGCCGGTGGCCAGGGCCTTGTTCATTGTCACTGTCGCATCGTACTTGGCCTGGATCGGACAGATCGGTGTGCAGTTGGTGTTGCCGGCACACACCCGGCGCCCCGCGTAAGGTTGGGAATTGCGCCCGGCGGGCGTCGGACTGACCACCAGCGGCAAGCCGTCGAACATCTGCCCCGTCACGGCCGTGACAAAACTGCCATCGACCAGCGACAACGGAATGCTATGCATCGGGAATGAATAACCTTCGGGAAAGGTCATGCCCAGATAGGCCTGGTCGGCGACATTGGCCGCCACGCCGATTTCCGCCTCGGCCCGGCAGTAGGCACTTTGCAGATCGTCGTAGCCGATAGGCCAGTCCACCCCGACGCCGTATTTTGATTTCAGGCGAAAATCGTTCGGCACCATGCGCAGACATGTCCCGACCCAATGCCAGGTGGTGCCGCCGCCGACCCGTTCATAGGTGCTGGTGAAGGGCATCGGGCCTTTCTGTACCAGATAGCTGATCGCCGGTTTGTCCCAGCCCAGGATCAAATCGGCGATGGTCGCACGCGGGGCGTTCTCGTTGGCCGGATCACGCGGCGTGTCCAGGCTCGTCACCGGTGGGTACGGGGCCTCGGGGGTTTTCAGCGTGGACGTATAGAAGCGCTCCAGGTATTGAGCACGGTTGGCCGGGATTTCCGGGCCTGATTCGAGCACCAGCACATCCACCCCAGCCATGCCCAGTTGATAAGCGATGATGCTGCCGGCCAGCCCCGCGCCAACGATCACTACGTCCGCTTGTTCGGTACTCATGACAAGGCTCCTTGCTGTCCGCTGGCGGGTACCCCGGTGTAATCCTCAAGGCTCGGCGGCGTGGTGTTCCAATAGCCGAAAAACATCTCGCTGTATCCCATGGGATGGGCCTGGGCAATTTTCCAGGCCCAGCTGTTGATGTAGGCCTGATCGGACACCACCATCGAGTCGGTCGATTTGTAGCTCCCGGTGGCATAGGGCTGATACCAGACACCCAACAACCACAGTTTCATGATTGAACGCGCTGCTCGGGCGGTTTGCGTGGTCGCCGGTTGCGCCCCATCCATCAGCACCGCCTGGGCGATCCGGTCCGGAGGCTCAAGGTCCGCCGCCATCGTGGCGTACTGAGTCAGCAAGGCGTTGAGCACATCAGGCGTGATGCGCGGCGTGATGAACTCGAGAAAGATCGGCGGCAAGCCCACCTGATCGATGGCCGGCGCCAGTCGATCAGCGGGAATGCCGGTGAGGGCCGATGAAAGGCCAATGAAGTTTTGCAGATCACTGCTCATGGCTGACTCCTTGTCCACCCGTGGACTGTGCGCGTTCAAGCAGGTAGGTGAAATCCGCGAAGCTGGTGCGCGGGGATTCGGTGACATGGGTGGCCGCATTGCCGTGACACGCCATGCAGCTGGAAGACGCCTGGGGCACGGTGCCCTGGATAYAGGTTTCCAGCGTGGCGTTGGCCAGGAACAAGGGCGCGGGACTGCCCAGTGGGTTGGTCGCCGATATCTGGCAATTGGGCTGTGGAGGGGCTGACGGCCACTGGGTGCTGATCAATTGATAGTTCGCCCACACGCTCTGCGGATTGACCGTTCGCARCAGGGCCTGGTACGTGGTGTTCAGCTTTTTGGTGGCGTCGGTCAGCGGCGCGTCACGCTCGATCTGCGAGGGCGTCGCCTTGACTGCCGGGTTCCACGGCCGTGGCGGAGGCTGGTTGACGTCGCTCTTGCTGTTGACGTTGTAGAACAGGTACGGGCCCACCCGCTGCTCAGGAGGCGTGGATTTCTCCGGTACGTTTTTCACATGTTCAAAGGTTGACCAGACCCACTGCGCGGCATTGGCGGTCTTATGAACGATGTGCAACCCCACCAGCCCGACCGGCTCGGATACACACGACTCCTCGACAATCGGCCCATGACTCGGATCGTTGTTGCCCGGTGTATAGACCAGTGCATCGACGGTGTGGAAATCCTGTCGGCGATCATTGGGGCCAAGCACTTTCCACGACGCCTTCACCATCACCGCACCGACCTGCTTCGTCTCAGCCGAGCCACAGCTGAAAGCCACGGCGTTGCTCGGGCTCGCTGCGAAAAACTTCTGCTGGCCTTCGATGCTGTACAGCCCGTTGTTGACGATCCCGTCGAACATCGATTGGTTGACCACGATTTCGTTGCGCGTATAGACGCCGTTCTGATCCACCAGCGGGCCACTCTCGAAGGGCTGGATAAACTCATTCAGCACATCGGGCACCTTCCCCATTTGCTGCAGGAGACGACCAGGCTTGAGCGACTTGCACGCTTCGGGGAGGGTTGCCGGGGCATTCCAGGGCAGCGGTGTCTGGCCCTTGGCCCGGAATATCTGGTAGCTCTCTTTCCAGCTTTCCCACACCGTGGCCCCATCCTGCTTGCCGATGGGGGTGCCGGTATTTGGATCGCCATTGTCCAGCGCCGGCCAGCTCAGGGCGATGAAGGTCTGCCACGACAAGTCATCGAAATCGGCCTGCAGGCTGGGCAGAGAAACCGGTTGGGTAACCGTGACATCAAAGGGTATCTGCGGCGACAGTGAGGGGGCGGCAATGGCGGACGAGCCCAACAAAGCGCTCAACAAGGCACAGCCAAACGGGCCATGCCGACTGACTTCCATTCTCATGCTTTATCTCCTTGGCATCAGGGCGCCAGGAGATAACACCGGTCCGTCATGGACTCTCACTGCCTCCTGGCAAGTCAGAGTCTAGGTAGGGTTTGAGGCAAAAAAATCACGGGGGTAGAACCGATCGAAGCAAGGTCAGTTGGTGTTATTACAGATTGGGTGGGGTGTTCTTGGAGACGCCATCGCGAGCAAGGACTTTGGGTTGCCGACAGAGTTTGTGGTCAACACCAATCCACTGCTGGAACGAGCCTGCTCGCGATGCTTTGGCCCTTAAATGTTGGCGACTTTCTGCCAGACCTTGGGTTTGAAGAACAACGTCTCACCCTTCGTCAATCCAACCAGGCTGTCGTGATCCTTCACCACTTCAGCTTCAATCAACTCGCTCTGGCCTTCGACCTTCAGCGTCACCCGCGTGGTGGCGCCCAACGGACGAATATCCCGCACTTCAGCGGCGTGGTGGTCTTCCAGTTCATGCCGCGACAGCGACACTTCGTGTGGACGGAACAGTACGTGCCGGTCTTCGCCCAAATGCAGACGGTTCGAATCGCCGAGGAAGTGATAGACGAAATCGCTGGCCGGATTTTCGTAGACGTCGCCCGGTGAACCGATCTGCTCGATCACCCCCTTGTTCATCACCACGATCCGGTCGGCAACTTCCATCGCTTCTTCCTGGTCGTGGGTCACGAATACCGAGGTCAGGTTGATGTCCTCGTGCAGCCGCGCGAGCCAGCGACGCAATTCTTTACGGACCTTGGCATCGAGTGCACCAAAAGGC
>NZ_JBFTMK010000016.1:0-19531 GCF_056396965.1 Pseudomonas sp. 05N434 | reverse complement strand
ACCACGGCGTCTTCCTCCAAATTGTTCTGAAGGGACTCGGCGGCCTCACCGGCGCCAAAGTAGAGAGTTTCCTCGACAAAGGCATCCAAGGTTATCGTGAACGTGAAGACCAAGCTTTCTGATTGTCTGCGCCCGCTGATGCTGGGCGCGCTGTTCCTGGGTACCGCGGCCAACGCCGCGGTACAGTCCATCGATAAAGTGGTGGCCATCGTCGACAATGACGTGGTCATGCAGAGCCAACTGGACCGGCGCGTTCACGAAGTTCAGCAAACCATCGCCAAACGCGGTGCTGCCGTACCGCCTACCGGCGTACTGGATCAGCAGGTGCTCGAGCGTCTGATCGTCGAAAACCTGCAATTGCAGATCGGCGAGCGTTCCGGCATCCGCATTACCGATGAAGAGCTGAACCAGGCTGTCGGCACCATTGCCCAGCGCAACAACATGTCGATCGAACAATTCCGCGCCGCTTTGGCTCGCGACGGCCTGTCTTATGACGATGCCCGTGACCAGATCCGCCGCGAAATGATCATCAGCCGTGTGCGTCAGCGCCGTGTGGCGGAGCGCATCCAGGTGTCCGAGCAGGAAGTGAAGAACTTCCTGGCATCCGATCTGGGCAAAATGCAGCTGTCCGAAGAGTTCCGCCTGGCCAACATCCTGATTCCTACGCCGGAAAGCGCCAACTCCGATGCGATTCAGAATGCCGCCAAGCAAGCCGATGCGGTTTACCAGCAACTCAAGCAAGGCGCTGACTTCGGTCAGTTGGCAATCGCCAAGTCCGCCAGCGAAACCGCGCTGGAAGGCGGCGACATGGGCTGGCGTAAAGCCGCTCAACTGCCACCTCCGTTCGATCGTTTGCTCGGCACCATGGCCGTTGGCGACGTGACCCAGCCAATGCGCACCCCGGGCGGCTTCATTATCCTGAAGATCCTCGACAAGCGTGGCGGCGAATCCCAGGTGCGTGACGAAGTCCACGTGCGGCACATCCTGGTCAAACCGAGTCCGATTCGCGACGAAGAAAAAACCAAGGCCCTGGCTCAGTCGCTCTATACCCGTATCGCAGCGGGCGAAGATTTCGGCGAGCTGGCGAAAAGCTTCTCGGAGGATCCGGGTTCCGCCCTCAACGGTGGCGACCTGAACTGGATCGACCCGAACGCGCTGGTGCCTGAATTCCGCGAAGTGATGGCCAAGACCCCCCAAGGTCAGCTGTCCAAGCCGTTCAAGACCCAATATGGCTGGCACGTACTGGAAGTTCTTGGCCGCCGCGCCACCGACAGCACCGCCCAGGCCCGTGAGCAGCAAGCGATGACCGTACTGCGTAACCGCAAATACGACGAAGAGCTGCAAACCTGGCTGCGTCAGATCCGTGACGAAGCGTACGTAGAAATCAAACTCCCTGGTGCAGACCAGGCAGCGCAGTGAAACCCAAGCGTTTCGCGCTGACCCCCGGCGAACCAGCCGGCATAGGTCCCGACCTGTGCCTGCTGCTCGCCTCGCAAGCCCAGCCACATCCCCTGATTGCCATTACCAGCCGCGACCTGCTCCTTGAGCGGGCCGCGCAGCTGGGCGTGGTTGTCGATCTGCTGCCGGTAACGCCGGACAGCTGGCCGGATGCTCCTGCACCCGCCAACAGCCTGTATGTGTGGGATACGCCCCTCAACGCCAAGGTCACCGCCGGGCAACTGGACAAAGCCAATGCGGCTTTCGTTCTGGAAACCCTGACCCGTGCTGGCCAGGGCTGTCTGGATGGGCATTTCGCCGGCATGATCACCGCGCCGGTGCACAAGGGCGTGATCAACGAATCCGGGATCGCCTTTTCCGGGCACACGGAGTTTCTCGCTGACCTGACCCACACCGCGCAAGTGGTGATGATGCTCGCCACCCGCGGTTTGCGCGTGGCGCTGGTCACCACTCACCTGCCTCTTCGCGAGATTGCCGACGCGATCACGCCGGAGCGGCTGGAGCGGGTCACGCGGATCCTGCACACCGATCTGAAAGAAAAATTCGGCATCGCCCAGCCACGCATCCTGGTTTGCGGGCTCAACCCGCACGCCGGTGAAGGCGGTCATCTGGGCCATGAAGAAATCGACATCATCGAACCTACATTAGAGCGCCTGCGCGGCGAGGGCATGGACCTTCGCGGCCCCCTGCCCGCCGACACTCTGTTTACCCCCAAATATCTGGAGCACTGCGACGCGGTGCTGRCGATGTACCACGACCAGGGCTTGCCTGTGCTGAAATACAAAGGCTTCGGCGCGGCAGTCAACGTGACCCTCGGCTTGCCGATCATCCGCACATCGGTCGACCACGGCACCGCCCTGGACCTGGCCGGCAGCGGCAACATCGACACCGGCAGCCTGCAAGTCGCCCTGGAAACCGCCTACCAGATGGCCGAGACCCGTTTATGACCGAGCATTACCAACACCGGGCGCGCAAGCGCTTCGGCCAGAACTTCCTGCACGATGCCGGCGTTATCGATCGCATCCTGCGCTCCATTCACGCCAAACCTGAAGACCGCCTGCTGGAAATCGGTCCGGGCCAGGGTGCATTGACCGCCGGCCTGCTCAACAGCGGCGCTCAACTGGACGTCGTAGAGCTGGACAAGGACCTGATCCCGATTCTCAATCAGCAGTTCGCCGGCAAGAGCAACTTCAACCTGCATCAGGGTGACGCGCTGAAGTTCGACTTCAACAGCCTGAACGCTGCGCCAAACAGCCTGCGAGTGGTCGGTAACCTGCCGTACAACATCTCGACGCCRCTGATCTTTCATCTGCTGAACAACGCCAACCTGATTCGCGACATGCACTTCATGCTGCAAAAGGAAGTGGTCGAACGTCTGGCGGCGGGTCCGGGTGGCGGTGACTGGGGTCGCCTGTCGATCATGGTTCAGTACCATTGCCGGGTCGAGCATCTGTTCAACGTCGGCCCGGGCGCGTTCAATCCTCCGCCGAAAGTCGACTCCGCGATCGTGCGCCTGGTGCCCCACGCGGTACTGCCGCACCCGGCCAAGGATCATCGCCTGCTGGAGCGCGTTGTGCGTGAAGCCTTCAACCAGCGCCGCAAGACCCTGCGCAACACACTGAAACTTTTGCTGAGCAATGCCGAAATCGAAGCTGCCGGCGTCGATGGCAGCTTGCGCCCCGAGCAACTCGACCTGGCCGCCTTCGTACGCCTGGCCGACAAGCTCAGTGAACAAGCCCTACAAAAGCCTGCCACTGACTGACAGGCGATGAGCGCTATCGGGTAGGACGCCACTCTGGTTTACTACCCGATACTTGGCCTAGACTGAGTTCTATCAGCTACGCCCCGCGTTCCGCTTCGTTTCTAAGGCCTTTTGCATGTCCGATCCTCGTTACCAGGTCGACGTCAGCGTCGTCACCCGCTATCTGGCAGAACAATCGCAACCCGAGCAAGACCGCTTTGCCTTCGCCTACACCATCACCGTGCAAAACAATGGCCTGCTACCCGCCAGACTGCTTTCACGGCATTGGGTCATCACCGACGGTGACGGCCATGTCGAGGAGGTTCGCGGTGCGGGCGTCGTCGGCCAGCAGCCGTTGATCGAGGTGGGCAAGAGCCACACGTACAGCAGCGGCACCGTCATGACATCCAAGGTCGGCACGATGCAGGGCACCTACCAGATGCTCGCCGAAGACGGTAAGCACTTCGACGCCATCATCGCGCCGTTCCGTCTGGCGGTTCCCGGGGCGTTGCACTGATGGCGACGTATGCCGTCGGTGATGTGCAAGGTTGCCTTGAACCGCTCAAATGCCTGCTCGAGCAAGTGGCCTTCGACCCTGCCCGAGATCGCCTGTGGCTGGTGGGTGATCTCGTCAACCGTGGCCCACAGTCGCTGGAAACCCTGCGCTTCCTCTATGGCATCCGCGAGTCGCTGGTATGCGTACTCGGCAACCATGACCTGCACTTGCTGGCCGTCGGGCAAAACATCGAGCGCCTGAAGAAAGCCGATACATTGCGTGAGATCCTCGAAGCACCCGATAGCGCGGACCTGCTGGAGTGGGTTCGCCAGCAAAAGCTCATGCACTACGATGAACAACGCGATATCGCCCTGGTCCATGCTGGTATCCCGCCGCAATGGTCGCTGCGCAAAGCCTTGAAGTGCGCCACCGAAGTCGAAGAAGCCCTGCACGATGACAACCGCTTCGCGCCTTACCTTGACGGCATGTACGGCAACGAGCCGGTGAAATGGAATAGCGACCTCAAAGGCGCCGCCCGCCTGCGAGTCATCACCAACTATTTCACCCGGATGCGTTTTTGCACCAGCGACGGCAAACTCGACCTCAAGGGCAAGGAWGGCATCGACACCGCACCGCCGGGCTATGCACCGTGGTTCGCGCACAAGGAGCGTAAAACCAAAGGCCTGAAGATCATCTTCGGCCATTGGGCGGCGCTCGAAGGCCAGTGCAACGAACCGGGGCTCTTTGCCCTCGACAGCGGTTGCGTCTGGGGTGGTGCCATGACCCTGATGAATGTCGACACCTTTGAGCGCCTGCAATGCAAATGCGACGCCCATGGCCACCTTCGACCGGCAGTCGCCACCTCTATTCCCGAACAAACGTCAGCCAGCGCCCCGCGCTAGACTGCGCTTTCAGCCGAGCCACAGGAGCCCGCCATGAGCGAATTCAAACGTATCCCCCCAGAACAGGCCCAGGCCCTGCGCGAACAAGGCGCGGTGGTGGTCGATGTCCGCGACCCGGCAACATTTGCCGCGCTGCACATCACCGGTTCGAAGCATCTGGACAACCATTCTCTGCATGCTTTCATCCAGGGCGCCGATCTGGATGCGCCAACGGTAGTGGTCTGCTATCACGGAAATTCCAGCCAGGGCGCAGCTGCTTATCTGATCAGCCAGGGCTTTTCCGACGTCTACAGCATGGACGGCGGTTTTGAGCTGTGGCGTACGACCTATCCTTCGGAAACGGCGCAAGGCACTTCCGAATAATTATTTTGTAATGCGCAAGCCCCGGCCCCCGTGGGCTCGCGCGATTACAGACGAACGGTCTGCCACAACTAATTACGTATCTTGCCTTTACCTCCCAAATTCCCAACTATCCTTAAGCGCAGGCCATCCAAAACAGGGGAGAGCCGGTACACCGGCGCACGGGTCATCGGGAGTAGCTTTCGGAGTAGTCAGCTCCGGAAGAGTTCTGGGGGGTAAACAGCAACTGCCTGTTCGGTTGC
Organism: Pseudomonas sp. 05N434; assembly: GCF_056396965.1. Classification (NCBI taxonomy): domain Bacteria; kingdom Pseudomonadati; phylum Pseudomonadota; class Gammaproteobacteria; order Pseudomonadales; family Pseudomonadaceae; genus Pseudomonas; species Pseudomonas sp. 05N434. Next base: position 14,332 of record NZ_JBFTMK010000016.1, on the reverse strand, counting down.
TGCCAGCATCGACTGAGTGATCCGGCGTCGGCTCCACGTATCGAGCGAGGTGACGTCATGAGTATCTTTAGCCACTTCCAACAACGCTTCGAGTCCACGCGCCAGGAAGAACTCTCGCTGCAAGAGTATCTTGAACTGTGCAAAAAGGACCGCAGCGCCTACGTTTCCGCGGCCGAGCGTCTATTGCTGGCCATCGGCGAACCGGAACTGCTCGACACCTCAACCAACTCGAGGCTGTCGCGCATCTTTTCCAACAAGGTGATCCGCCGCTATCCGGCCTTTGAAGACTTCCACGGGATGGAAGAATGCATCGACCAGATCGTGTCGTATTTCCGCCATGCCGCTCAGGGTCTGGAAGAAAAGAAACAGATCCTCTACCTGCTTGGCCCAGTCGGTGGCGGTAAGTCATCTTTGGCCGAAAAGCTCAAACAGCTGATCGAGAAAGTGCCCTTTTACGCAATCAAGGGCTCGCCGGTTTTCGAGTCGCCCCTGGGTCTGTTCAACGCCACTGAAGATGGCGCGATCCTCGAGGAAGACTTCGGCATTCCCCGGCGCTACCTCAACACCATCATGTCGCCATGGGCCACCAAGCGCCTGGCCGAATTCGGCGGCGACATCAGCCAGTTCCGCGTGGTGAAACTCTACCCGTCGATCCTCAACCAGATTGCAGTTGCGAAAACCGAGCCGGGCGATGAAAACAACCAGGACATCTCGGCACTGGTGGGCAAGGTCGATATTCGCAAACTGGAAGAGTTCCCGCAGAACGACGCCGATGCCTACAGCTATTCGGGCGCGCTGTGCCGGGCCAACCAGGGCCTGATGGAATTCGTCGAAATGTTCAAGGCACCGATCAAGGTGCTGCACCCATTGCTGACGGCCACTCAGGAAGGCAACTACAACAGCACCGAAGGCTTGGGGGCAATTCCGTTCACCGGGATTCTGCTGGCCCACTCCAACGAATCGGAATGGCACACTTTCCGGAACAACAAGAACAACGAAGCCTTCATCGACCGGATCTATATCGTCAAAGTGCCGTATTGCCTGCGCGTCAGCGACGAGGTGAAGATCTACGACAAGCTGCTGTTCAACAGCTCTCTGGCCAAGGCCCATTGCGCACCCGACACGCTGAAAATGCTCGCTCAGTTCACCGTGCTCTCGCGCCTTAAAGAGCCGGAAAACTCCAACATCTACTCCAAGATGCGCGTGTATGACGGCGAAAACCTCAAGGACACCGATCCGAAGGCCAAGTCGATCCAGGAATACCGCGATGCTGCAGGTGTCGACGAAGGCATGAACGGTCTGTCGACCCGCTTCGCCTTCAAGATCCTGTCGAAGGTCTTCAACTTCGATCCGCACGAAATCGCCGCCAACCCGGTGCATCTGCTCTACGTGCTGGAACAGCAGATCGAACAGGAACAATTCCAGGCCGAGACCCGCGAACGCTATCTGCGCTTCCTGAAAGAGTACCTGGCGCCGCGTTACATCGAGTTCATCGGCAAGGAGATCCAGACTGCCTATCTCGAGTCTTACAGCGAGTACGGCCAGAACATCTTCGATCGCTATGTGCTGTACGCCGACTTCTGGATTCAGGATCAGGAATACCGCGATCCGGAAACCGGCGAGATCCTCAACCGCGTAGCCCTGAACGAGGAACTGGAGAAAATCGAGAAACCGGCCGGCATCAGCAATCCGAAGGATTTCCGCAACGAAATCGTCAACTTCGTACTGCGCGCCCGTGCCAACAACAACGGCAAGAACCCAACCTGGCTCAGCTACGAAAAACTGCGGGTGGTCATCGAGAAGAAAATGTTCTCCAACACCGAGGACCTTCTGCCGGTCATCAGCTTCAACGCCAAGGCCAGCAAAGAGGACCAGCAGAAGCACAACGACTTCGTCACACGGATGGTCGAGCGGGGCTACACCGACAAACAGGTACGACTGCTGTCCGAGTGGTACTTGCGGGTCAGAAAATCACAGTAACCCGCTGCCGGTCAGACCGGTTGTCGTTAGCCAGAGGCCTGTGTACGCATTTTCTGTTACACAGACCTCTGGGAGGTGTTCGAAAGTCGGTAACGAGGTTCAGGCAGCATCCAGAAGCGCTTGGGGGAGCGTGAACATCCCTCGGCACAGGTCGATGCTGCATAACCGCTCGCCCCTTTCAGGACAGCTTCTAAGGAGCAGTCATGAGCTATGTGATCGACCGACGTCTCAATGGCAAGAACAAGAGCACGGTAAACCGTCAGCGGTTTCTGCGGCGCTACCGTGATCACATCAAAAAGGCCGTCGAAGAGGCGGTAGGCCGGCGTTCCATTACCGATATGGAACACGGCGAGCAAATCAGCATTCCCGGCCGCGACATCGACGAGCCGGTGCTTCACCATGGCCGGGGCGGCAAGCAGACCATCGTGCACCCGGGCAACAAGGAGTTCACCAGCGGCGAGCACATTGCCCGTCCGCCCGGAGGTGGCGGCGGCAGAGGCCCCGGTAAGGCCGGTAACTCGGGTGAAGGGATGGACGAGTTCGTCTTCCAGATCACCCAGGAAGAATTCCTCGAATTCATGTTCGAGGACCTTGAACTGCCTAACCTGGTCAAACGTCACCTGACCGGCACCGACACTTTCAAGACCGTACGCGCGGGCATCAGCAACGAGGGCAACCCGTCACGGATCAACATTATCCGTACGTTGCGTTCGGCCCATGCCCGGCGAATCGCCCTGTCCGGCAGCAGCCGGGCAAAACTGCGCGAAGTCAAAGAGGAGCTCGCCCGGCTTAGACGGGAGGAGCCGGACAACTTCGGCGACATCCAGGAACTCGAAGCGGAAATCGAGAAGCTCAGTGCGCGCATTCACCGAGTGCCATTTCTCGACACCTTTGACCTCAAGTACAACCTGTTGATCAAACAGCCGAACCCGAGCTCCAAAGCAGTGATGTTCTGCCTGATGGACGTGTCCGGCTCCATGACCCAGGCGACCAAGGACATCGCCAAGCGCTTCTTCATCCTGCTGTACCTGTTCCTCAAGCGGAACTACGACAAAATCGACGTCGTGTTCATCCGCCACCACACCAGTGCCCGCGAAGTGGATGAGGAGGAGTTTTTCTACTCCCGGGAAACCGGCGGTACCATCGTTTCCAGCGCCCTTAAACTGATGCAGGAGATCATGGCCGAGCGTTATCCGAGCAATGAGTGGAATATCTATGCCGCCCAGGCGTCCGACGGCGATAACTGGAACGACGACTCGCCGATCTGCCGCGACATTCTGATCAATCAGATCATGCCGTTCGTGCAGTACTACACTTATGTAGAGATTACCCCGCGCGAACACCAGGCCCTGTGGTTCGAGTACGAACGCATCGCCGAAGCCTTCTCTGACACTTTTGCCCAGCAGCAACTGGTCTCGGCCGGGGATATCTATCCGGTCTTCCGTGAACTCTTCCAGCGCAGGTTAGTGACATGACCGCCAAAGAGCAAAAGCGCCAACCCATTTCCACCGGCTCCGAATGGACGTTCGAGCTGATCCAGGCCTACGACCGCGAAATCAGTCGTCTCGCGGCCCGCTATGCGCTCGATACCTACCCCAACCAGATCGAAGTCATCACTGCCGAACAGATGATGGACGCCTACGCCTCTGTGGGCATGCCCCTGGGTTATCACCATTGGTCCTATGGCAAACACTTCCTAAGTACCGAAAAATCCTACAGCCGCGGCCAGATGGGGCTGGCCTACGAGATCGTGATCAACTCGGACCCTTGCATCGCCTATCTGATGGAAGAAAACACCATCTGCATGCAGGCCCTGGTGGTGGCTCACGCCTGCTATGGCCATAACAGCTTCTTCAAGGGCAATTACCTGTTCCGCACCTGGACCGACGCCAGCTCGATCATCGATTACCTGGTGTTCGCCAAGCAGTACATCATGCAGTGCGAAGAACGCCACGGTATCGACGCGGTAGAGGACTTGCTCGATTCCTGCCATGCGCTGATGAATTACGGGGTCGACCGTTACAAACGCCCTTATCCGATTTCCGCCGAAGAAGAACGCCGTCGGCAGAAGGATCGGGAAGAACATCTGCAAAAGCAGATCAACGATTTGTGGCGGACCATTCCAAAAGGCGCGGACAAATTCAGCGACAAGGACAACGCACGCTTCCCCGCCGAGCCTCAGGAAAACATCCTGTATTTCATCGAAAAACACGCCCCGCTGCTGGAGCCATGGCAACGTGAAATCGTGCGGATCGTGCGCAAGATCGCCCAGTATTTTTATCCACAGCGCCAGACACAGGTGATGAACGAAGGCTGGGCCACCTTCTGGCACTACACCTTGATGAACGACTTGTATGACGAAGGCCTGGTCACCGATGGCTTCATGATGGAGTTCCTGACGTCCCATACCAGCGTGGTGTTCCAGCCGGGCTTCGACAGTCCCTACTACAGCGGAATCAACCCCTACACCCTCGGTTTTGCCATGTATCGCGATATCCGGCGGATATGCGAACAGCCTACCGAAGAGGACTACCGCTGGTTCCCGGAAATCGCCGGCACAGACTGGCTGTCCAGCATCAAATTCGCCATGAGCAGCTTCAAGGACGAGAGCTTCATCCTGCAGTACCTGTCACCCAAGGTGATCCGCGACCTGAAGCTGTTCAGCATCCTCGATGACGACCAAAAGGATGATCTGCTGGTTCCGGCGATCCACGACGAAGAGGGCTATCGAACCATCCGCGAAACCCTGGCGGCGCAATACAACCTGGGCAATCGCGAACCCAACATCCAGATCTACAGCATCGACCGGCGCGGGGACCGCTCGCTGACCCTGCGTCACCAGCAGCACGACCGCAAGCCGCTCGGCGATTCCACCGAGGAAGTGCTCAAGCACCTGCATCGGCTCTGGGGCTTCGACATTCACCTGGAAACCCTGCAAGGGGATCAGGTGGTGAAAACCCACCATGTTCCACCCAGAAGCGAACACGGCGAGGGAGACTACGGCCGGCTAGACTTGGCTGTCATTCATCTTTGATCCTGTTTCGGCCTCCGGAAGTTCGACGCAAAGGTTATTCTGTCGGGCTAACGGAGGTTTTTTATGCAGATTTATAAAGTCGGTGGTGCGGTACGCGATCGCCTGCTGGGCAGGCCTGTCACCGATATCGACTGGGTCGTGGTAGGCGCCACCACCGAAGAAATGCTCGCCAAGGGCTTTCGCCCGGTGGGTGCGGATTTTCCGGTATTTCTTCACCCCAAAAGCGGTGAGGAATACGCCCTCGCCCGCACCGAACGCAAAAGCGGGCGCGGTTACGGCGGCTTCACCTTTCACGCCAGCCCCGAAGTCACGCTCGAAGAAGACCTGATTCGTCGTGACCTGACGATCAACGCCATGGCCGAAGACGATCAGCAGAACCTGACCGACCCCTACCATGGCCAGCGGGATCTCGAGGCTCGCCTGCTTCGTCACGTTTCCCCCGCGTTCGCCGAAGATCCGCTCCGCGTTCTGCGCGTTGCCCGCTTCGCCGCGCGTTATGCAGGACTGGGCTTCACCGTCGCCCCCGAGACACTGGCGCTGATGAGGCAACTAAGCGAATCGGGTGAACTGGAGGCACTGACCGCGGAACGCAGCTGGAAAGAAATCGCCCGTGCGCTGATGGAAGACCAACCCCAGGTGTTCATCCAGGTGCTGCGCGAGTGCGGTGCGCTCAAAGTGCTGATGCCGGAAGTCGATGCGCTGTTCGGTGTACCGCAACCCGAGGCCCATCACCCGGAAATCGACACAGGCGTGCATACCCTGAGCGTGCTGGAGCAAGCGGCACAGCACAAACAACCGCTGACCGTGCGCTGGGCCTGCCTGCTGCACGACTTGGGCAAAGGACTGACGCCCGAGGAGGAATGGCCCCGCCACATCGCCCACGAGCAAAAAGGCCTGAAGCTGATCAAAGCGGTCAACGAGCGCTTCAAGGCACCGAAGGATTGTCAGGAATTGGCACTGCTGGTGGGCGAGTATCACACCCATGGCCACCGGGCTCTGGAACTGAAACCGTCGACCTTGCTGGAGTTGCTGCAGAGTTTCGACGTCTATCGTCGACCTCAGCGCTTTGAGGAGTTTATTGCGGCGTGCGAGATGGACGCTCGAGGGCGCAAAGGCCTGGAGCAGCGAAGTTATCCACAGGCGGATTATTTGCGCGGTGCGGCGACTACAGCGCGAAGCGTGGCGGTTCAGCCGTTGCTGGAGAAGGGATTCAAGGGGCCGGAATTGGGCGAGGCGATCAAGCGCGAGCGGCTCAAGGCGCTGAAGGCCTACAAAGAAAAAGCATAAGCAAGGGCAAAAGATCGCAGCCTGCGGCAACTCCTACAGAGATCGGCGTAGAAGTTGCCGCAGGCTGCGATCTTTTGCTTTACAGCATATCGGAAGGGGTCAACTGCTCACCGCGCCACTCAAAAGCCACCGGCGCCAACACCTGATCGATCCGCGCCTCGCTCCACAAGGTCGCAAAGCTTTTGCCTACGCCCGGATGCACTCTGTCCGGCGCAATCAGCGACAACGGCCACAGCACGAATGCGTTTTTCAGAATCTCTGCCCGCGGCAAGACCAAACCATCGAAATTGCCCACCAGATCGCCGAACAGCAGCACGTCGATATCCAGCGGCAAGCCCTTGCGGTCCGGCGCGTAACGGCCGTTATCCGCTTCGATGAATTTCAGCCGTCGATCCAGCTCCATCAACGGTAGATCGGTATAGGCCGAGACCACAAAGTTGAAAAACGGCCCGCTCTTGATCCCCACCGGCTGGCTTTCGAACACCGCCGAGCAGCGCATATCCACCAGGAAACCCGCCAGGGCGTCCAGGCCAGCCTGCAAATGGGATTCGCGCTCGATGTTGCTACCGAGCCCGAGGTACACCTGAGTCAGCGACATCCGCGCTCGATCTCCACACCCACGCCCTTGGCCGCCGGAACGGCACCTGGCTTGGTCAGCTTGAGGTGCATCCAGGTGATCTTGAACTCACTCATCAGCACTTCTGTCAGACGCTCGGCAAACGTCTCGACCAGCTGGAACTGCGCCTGCTCGGCAAAAGCCTGGATGCGTGACGAAACGCTCGCGTAGTCGAGCGCCAGAGTCAGGTCATCACCAGCAGCGGCCGGACGATTGTCCCAGGCGAAGCTCAGATCAAGTCGCAGACACTGTCGGATGCCTCGTTCCCAGTCGTAGGCACCAATCACGGTGTCGACTTCCAGGCCCTCGATAAACACTCTGTCCAAGCACTTCTCTCCGCTGCACGACAAGGGCGCAATGCGCCGTTAGAATCAGGGCGTCCTCGCCCGGAATAGTTAGCATGTTTTGGTCACTGGCGATTTTCGCCTACCTGCTCGGCTCTCTGTCCTTCGCCATTTTGCTCAGCCGCCTGACCGGTAACCCCGATCCGCGAATGAGTGGCTCGGGCAATGCCGGTGCCACCAATATGTTTCGTCTGGCCGGCAAAAAACTCGCCATCCTGACCTTGCTCGGCGACCTCTGCAAAGGCCTGCTGCCAGTGCTGGTCGCAGGTGCAATGGGCCTTTCACTGCAGGAACAGGCCTGGATCGGCGTCTTCGCCGTCATCGGTCACCTGTTTCCACTGTACTTCCGCTTTCGCGGCGGCAAGGGTGTCGCCACCGCGGCCGGCATGCTGCTGGGGCTCTATCCACCCGCTGCGCTGCTGGCGGTCTGTGCCTGGCTGTTGACGTTCTACCTGACCCGCACCAGCTCACTCGCCGCCCTGATTGCCACACCCCTGACCCTGCCGCTGCTCGCCTGGCAAGAACCGGCGGCACTGCTGCCCATGAGCGCACTCACGGGGCTGATCGTCTGGCGTCATCGCGGCAATCTACGCGACCTGTTTGCCGGGCGCGAACGGCATTTTTAAATACCGCACGTGAGCGCCACTCATCACAGCGCCGACAACTGCTCCATCGGCCAGCGCGCCTGCACGCTGATTGCCAGGCTTTCGTGCTGACCGGCCCGCAAGCGCTGGCAGCCGGCAAACGCAATCATCGCACCGTTGTCGGTGCAGAACTCCGGACGGGCATAAAACACATCGCCCCTCATGTCGCCGAGCATTTTTTCCAGTGACGTACGCAACGCCTTGTTGGCGCTGACGCCACCAGCGATCACCAGACGCTTCATGCCAGCCTGTTTCAGGGCACGCTTGCACTTGATGGTCAAAGTCTCCACCACGGCCTGCTGGAACGCCAGCGAGATGTCGCAACGGGCTTGCTCGCCGTCGTCCCCGGCGCTGACGCATTGCTGCCAGGTGTTCAAGGCGAAGGTTTTCAAACCGCTGAAGCTAAACGCCAGGCCCGGACGATCACACATCGGACGCGGGAAGACGAAACGTCCGTCAACGCCTTGCGCCGCCAGACGAGCGATCTCCGGACCGCCCGGGTAATTGAGGCCCATCATTTTTGCAGTTTTATCGAACGCTTCGCCGGCGGCATCGTCGAGGGTCTCGCCCAAGAGTGTGTACTGACCGATCCCGTCGACCTGAACCAGCTGCGTATGACCGCCCGAGACCAACAAAGCGACGAACGGGAACTCCGGTGGCTGCGGCTCCAGCATCGGCGCCAGCAAGTGACCTTCCATGTGGTGCACGCCCAGCGCCGGGATACCCCAGGCAAAAGCCAGCGCCTGCGCGCAGGAAGCCCCTACCAGCAGGGCTCCGACCAGGCCGGGGCCGGCGGTATAAGCGATGGCGTCGATCTCGGTCGGCACGCAGTCGGCCTCCGCCAGCACCTGACGGATCAAGGGCAGCATGCGTTTGACGTGATCGCGCGAAGCCAGCTCCGGCACAACGCCGCCATAAGCGCGATGCAGGTCGATCTGACTGAACAGCGCATCGGCCAACAACCCGCGTTCACTGTCGTAAAGTGCGACACCGGTTTCGTCGCAAGAGGTTTCTAATCCCAGTACTAGCATGGGTTTGCGCCTTGTAGAGGCTGAATTCGAAGGCGCGCATAATAGTCGTCGCGTGATGCCCCGACCAGCGGTTTTCGATCAGAGGCTTTGCATTCCGAGCGATGAGGGGTTAACATCCGCAACCCTTAAAAACCGACGTCTTCAAGTGCTCTTTTGCCGCGAGGATGTTGACCCCGGTAATGAATGAAGGTAGCTCTGGATGCCAGCCGTCAAAGTTAAAGAGAACGAACCCTTCGACGTAGCTCTGCGTCGTTTCAAGCGCTCCTGCGAAAAAGCCGGTGTACTGGCTGAAGTTCGTAGCCGCGAATTTTACGAGAAGCCTACTTCTGAGCGTAAGCGCAAAGCAGCAGCCGCTGTTAAGCGTCACGCCAAGAAAGTACAGCGCGAACAGCGCCGCGCCGTTCGTCTGTACTAATACACAGACGATCGTAGCAAGCTTCTGCCAAGCCCGGCCCTCAGCCGGGCTAATGGCATTTGCGGACAACGCTTGATGCTTCACCGTCAAAGCCGCAGACGCGACCGAGACAAACCTGCTTCACAGCGTCAGACCTGGCTCTTTTGCCAGCGGTGCACGTCTTTTCTGACGAGCCTTTCAAGGCTACTGACGAGCACACCCACTGATTCCTCTCACGACGATCAGCCCAAGGCACCTTCTTGCGTGCCCGCTTATTGAGCTATCCGAGGCCATAGATTGGCCGTCGCCGGACTCAGCGAAACACTTTCGAATAGTCGAATGCTGATTGGTACTAACGTCAGTGGATTTTCGGCAGATACACTTCCCGACAGCGATTACGCAGACGACACCGGTCGAGCCGCACACCCTGCGCGCCTCAAACAACGACCTGCGTTCGGCCGCACTTCGTTTCGGGTCCATTTCAGCGCAGATGACGAGAACGCCATGGCCGGGCTAATTCCCCAGAGCTTCATTGACGACCTTCTGAACCGCACCGACATCGTCGATGTGGTCAGCTCGCGCCTGCAAATGAAAAAGGCCGGCAAGAACTACACTGCCTGCTGCCCGTTTCACAAAGAGAAAACCCCCTCCTTCAGCGTCAGCCCCGACAAACAGTTCTATTACTGCTTCGGTTGCGGCGCTGGCGGTAACGCCCTCGGCTTCATCATGGACCACGACAACCTGGACTTCCCCCAGGCAGTCGAAGAACTGGCCAAAGCCGCCGGCATGGAAATCCCCCGCGAAGAAAGCGGCCGACCGCACAAACCGCGGCAGCCCACCGATTCGCCGCTGTATCCGCTGCTCACCGCTGCCGCCGATTTTTACCGCCAGGCCCTGAAAAGCCATCCAGCGCGCAAAGCGGCCGTGGATTACTTGAAAGGTCGTGGATTGACCGGCGAAATTGCTCGGGATTTCGGCCTCGGATTCGCTCCGCCCGGCTGGGATAATCTGTTCAAGCATCTGAGCAGCGACACCCTGCAGCAAAAGGCCATGATCGATGCCGGCCTGCTGGTGGAGAACGCCGAAACCGGCAAGCGCTATGACCGCTTCCGCGATCGCGTGATGTTCCCGATCCGTGACAGTCGCGGGCGCATCATCGCCTTCGGCGGCCGGGTACTGGGCGACGACAAGCCGAAATACCTGAACTCACCGGAAACCCCGGTTTTCCATAAGGGCCAGGAACTCTATGGCCTTTACGAAGCGCGCAAGAACAACCGCAACCTCGACGAAATCATCGTCGTCGAAGGCTACATGGACGTCATCGCCCTCGCCCAGCAAGGCCTGCGCAATGCTGTGGCAACCCTGGGCACCGCCACCAGCGAAGAGCACTTGAAGCGACTGTTTCGCGTCGTACCCAACGTACTGTTCTGCTTCGACGGCGACCAGGCCGGCCGCAACGCTGCCTGGCGTGCACTGGAAGCGACGTTGCCGAGCCTGCAGGACGGACGGCGCGCACGCTTTCTATTCCTGCCCGAAGGCGAAGACCCGGACACGCTGGTCCGCTCCGAAGGCACTGACGCCTTCCGCGCGCGGATCAATCAGCACGCACAGCCATTGGCCGATTATTTTTTCCAACAGCTGACCGAGGAATCGGACCCGCGCTCGCTTGAAGGCAAGGCCCACATGGCTACCCTCGCCGCGCCACTGATCGACAAGGTTCCGGGCGCCAACCTACGCATTCTGATGCGCCAGCGCCTGACCGAAATTACCGGGCTCAGCGGCGAAGCCGTGAGTCAACTGGTGCTAAGCGCACCTCAGGAAGCACCACCGGCTTACGACCCAGGCATTGATTACGACGCCATGCCCGATTACAGCGACTACCATCAGCCGCAGGCACAAGAGATGTATGTGCCGCAGCAGGAGTGGACGCCGAAAAAACCCGGTGCGGGCGGCAAGAAATGGGACAAGAAACCGTGGGACAAGAACGGCAAACGTGGCGGCGATCGCGATCAACCACGCGCGCCACGAGTACCGGCTGCTGTAGAGCCACCCACCCTGGCCGCCTTGCGCACGTTGCTGCATCACCCGCAATTGGCCGAAAAAGTCGAGGATGCCGGGCACTTTGCGGCCGAAGACCACACTAACACGCAACTGCTGGTCGCCCTGCTCGAAGCCGTACAGAAGAATCCCAAGCTAAACTCATTTCAACTGATTGYGCGTTGGCACGGCACTGAACAGGGCCGACTGCTGAAAGCGCTGGCAGAAAAGGAATGGCTGATTGATGGAGATAACCTTGAACAACAGTTTTTCGACACCATTACTAGCTTGTCAGCCCGCCAACGCGAGCGAAATCTGGAACAACTTCTTCGAAAAGCGCGTCAAAGTGAGTTGAGTGCCGAAGAGAAAAATCAACTGCGCGACCTTTTAAGCCGCAATGTTTGCGCATCAAACCCGACCTCAACTGGCGCGTGAGGTCATAGCTCAGGTATAATCCTCGGCTTGTTTTTTGCCCGCCAAGACCTTCAGTGGATAGGGTGTTATGTCCGGAAAAGCGCAACAGCAGTCTCGTATCAAAGAGTTGATCACACTTGGTCGTGAGCAGGGCTACCTGACTTACGCGGAGGTCAACGACCACCTGCCGGAGGATATTTCAGATCCGGAACAGGTGGAAGACATCATCCGCATGATCAATGACATGGGGATCAACGTATTCGAGGTTGCGCCAGATAAGGATTCCCTTATGCTGGCCGACGCCGATACCGACGAAGCCGCGGCCGAAGAGGCAGCAGCAGCGTTGGCAGCGGTCGAGACCGACATTGGTCGCACCACCGACCCAGTGCGCATGTACATGCGTGAAATGGGTACGGTAGAGCTCCTCACACGTGAAGGCGAAATCGAAATCGCCAAGCGTATTGAAGAGGGCATCCGCGAAGTGATGGGCGCAATCGCGCACTTCCCTGGCACGGTTGACCATATTCTCTCCGAGTACACTCGCGTCACCACCGAAGGTGGCCGCCTGTCCGACGTCCTGAGCGGTTATATCGACCCGGACGACGGCATTGCGCCGCCTGCAGCCGAAGTGCCGCCGCCTGTCGACCCGAAAGCCGTGAAAGCGGACGACGACACCGACGACGATGACGCCGAAGCAAGCGATGACGAAGAAGAAGCCGAAAGCGGTCCGGATCCGGTCATCGCCGCACAGCGTTTTGGCGCTGTCGCCGATCAGATGGAAATCACCCGCAAGGCGCTGAAAAAGCACGGTCGCTACAACAAGGCTGCGATTGCCGAGCTGTTGGCCCTGGCTGAGCTGTTCATGCCGATCAAACTGGTGCCGAAGCAATTCGAAGGCCTGGTCGAGCGTGTTCGCAGTGCCCTGGATCGTCTGCGTCAGCAAGAGCGCGCGATCATGCAATTGTGCGTTCGTGATGCCCGCATGCCGCGTGCCGACTTCCTGCGCCAGTTCCCGGGCAATGAAGTCGACGAAAGCTGGAGCGATGCACTGGCCAAAGGCAAAAGCAAATACGCTGAAGCCATTGGTCGCCTGCAACCGGACATCATTCGTTGCCAGCAGAAGCTGACCGCGCTGGAAACCGAAACCGGTTTGACGATTGCCGAGATCAAGGACATCAACCGTCGCATGTCGATCGGTGAGGCCAAGGCCCGCCGCGCGAAGAAAGAGATGGTCGAAGCGAACTTGCGTCTGGTGATCTCCATCGCCAAGAAGTACACCAACCGTGGCCTGCAGTTCCTCGATCTGATCCAGGAAGGCAACATTGGCTTGATGAAAGCGGTAGACAAGTTCGAATACCGCCGTGGCTACAAATTCTCGACTTATGCCACCTGGTGGATCCGTCAGGCGATCACTCGCTCGATCGCCGACCAGGCCCGCACCATCCGTATTCCGGTGCACATGATCGAGACGATCAACAAGCTCAACCGTATTTCCCGGCAGATGTTGCAGGAAATGGGTCGCGAACCGACCCCGGAAGAGCTGGGCGAACGCATGGAAATGCCTGAGGACAAGATCCGCAAGGTACTGAAGATCGCTAAAGAGCCGATCTCCATGGAAACCCCGATCGGTGATGACGAAGACTCCCATCTGGGTGACTTCATCGAAGACTCGACCATGCAGTCGCCAATCGATGTCGCCACCGTTGAGAGCCTTAAAGAAGCGACTCGCGAAGTCCTGTCCGGCCTCACTGCCCGTGAAGCCAAGGTTTTGCGCATGCGTTTCGGTATCGACATGAATACCGACCACACCCTCGAGGAGGTTGGTAAGCAGTTCGACGTGACCCGTGAACGGATTCGTCAGATCGAAGCCAAGGCGCTGCGCAAGCTGCGCCACCCGACGAGAAGCGAGCATTTGCGCTCCTTCCTCGACGAGTGATCACAGAACCCCCGGCCCAGGCCGGGGGTTTTGCTTTATGCAGATTAAATGCCCCGCACGTCCCACCCGCCGAATAGCCCGTCTACACTCGAAGCATTCCCCCAAAGCCATAACGAGACCGTTATGCCCAGATGGTCGACCGTGCTTTTTTTGCTGTCGCTGATGACCTGGACCGCAACGGCTGGCGCGCTGACTCTGACCGACGAAGAACGTAGCTGGCTGGCGGCTCACCCGGAATTGCGCCTGGGCGTCGATGCCTCCTGGCCGCCGTTTGAGTTTCGCGACGATCATGGGCGTTATCAGGGCCTGGCAGCGGACTATATCAACGTCATCCGGCAACGGCTGGCCATCAAACTCACGCCCATCGAACCGGTCAGCTGGACCGAAGTGCTGCAGCAGGCCAAACAAGGCAAGCTAGACATCTTGCCGGGCATCATGTCGACCCCCGAGCGCCAGACCTATCTGTCGTTCACCCGCCCCTACCTCGATTTTCCGATTGTCATTCTGGCCCACGTCGGAGGCCCCCAACCGCGCAAACTCAAAGATCTGTACGGACTGAAGATCGCCGTGGTGGAAAACTACGCCCCCCATGAACTGTTGCGCACCCAACATCCC